>NZ_JBHXRU010000018.1:0-81005 GCF_042716255.1 Streptomyces sp. NPDC058662
CTCGGTGTTGTTTTTAATTGACAGCCCCGGGCAGCTTGTAAAGGGGGCCCGGGGCCTCAGCACTGCCCGCCCCCACCCCACCCGGGAGGGAAAAGGCAGGAGCCCCGCCGTTCTGCTCGCGCAGAGGGGACGGGGCTCCTTGGGTACTGCTATCCAACCGCGATTAGGTTGGCCCAGGCGACTAGGCCGGGGTGACGTTCTCCGCCTGCGGGCCCTTCGGACCCTGCGTGACGTCGAAGTTCACCGTCTGGTTCTCCTCCAGGGAGCGGAAACCATTGGCGTTGATCGCGGAGTAGTGGACGAAGACATCCGGGCCGCCGCCGTCCTGGGCGATGAAGCCGAAGCCCTTTTCAGCGTTGAACCACTTCACGGTTCCGGTAGCCATGAGCCCTCCTATGGGCCAAAGGGTCGCCCTGCTCCAGAACCTGCTAAGAAGTCTGAAAACTACAAAAGCCTGCGGGTCACATTCTCCGCAGGCCTCGTACTGCAAGGGAAACCGAACTGCAACTTGCGGACGAGCCTAGCACGCACCCCAGGGGTCGGGCCAGAGGTGAAGATCACGTCACTCGGACGTTTGAGACCCGTCCGAACGCTGACGCCGAGCCGGGGGTTAGTCTCGCGATGTGGACGTCTACCGCAGCCGGCCCCGCGTCGGCCACATCCAGTTCCTGAACTGCCTGCCCCTCTACTGGGGGCTGGCCCGAACCGGCACCCTGCTGGACCTGGAGCTGACCAAGGACACCCCCGAGAAGCTCAGCGAGCGCCTCGTCCAGGGCGAGCTGGACATCGCGCCGATCACCCTCGTGGAGTTCCTCCGCAACGCGGACGAGCTCGTCGCCTTCCCCGACCTCGCGGTCGGCTGCGACGGTCCGGTGATGTCCTGCGTGATCGTCTCGCAGGTTCCGCTGGAGCGGCTCGACGGCGCCCGCGTCGCCCTCGGTTCGACCTCCCGGACCTCGGTACGCCTCGCCCAGCTGCTGCTTTCCGAGAAGTACGGCGTCGAGCCGGACTACTACACCTGCCCGCCGGACCTCGGTCTGATGATGCAGGAGGCCGACGCCGCGGTACTGATCGGCGACGCCGCGCTGCGCGCCTCCCTGCACGACGCCCCCCGGCTCGGCCTGACCGTGCACGACCTCGGGCTGATGTGGAAGGAGTGGACCGGGCTGCCGTTCGTCTTCGCCGTCTGGGCCGCCCGCAAGGACTACCTCGCCCGCGAGCCCGCCGTGGTGCAGAAGGTCCACGAGGCCTTCCTCGCCTCCCGGGACGTGTCCCTGGAGGAAGTCGCCAAGGTCGCGGAGCAGGCGGCCCGCTGGGAGGCCTTCGACGCCGAGCTCCTGGAGCGCTACTTCACCACCCTCGACTTCCGCTTCGGACCCGACCAGCTGGCCGGCGTACGGGAATTCGCGCGCCGCACGGGACCGACGACGGGGTACCCCGCGGATGTCTCCGTGGAGCTCCTGCGGGCGGCCGTCCCGGAGCACTGACCGGGTTTACCCGCAAGCGGTTCCTTGTTTATCCGGCGGTGGCCCCAATCGTCCGGCACGGGCGAATATGTCGTATCCCGGGAATTGGCGCTCCTTTCGTCTTCCGGCGTCCCCGCGCCCGAATGCCCGCGGGAATGGCCGGGAAGGCCGGGGGCGGCTGTTCCCGGCTCCCCGCCCAGCGACTAGCCTCGGTTGATCAGCGAGGACACGGTGGGCGGCGGCGCGGCACGCGCCGAGGGTGAGGGGACAGGTCATGCGAGTCCTGGTGACGGTCGTACACGGGGGCACAGCCCCGCAGGACGTCGTGATCGACGCGGACGAGACGGCGACGGCGGGCGATGTGGCGCAGGCGGTGGCCTCGGCCTTCGACGGCGCCCGCCCCGCCCGGACCGCCGGCGCCCGGGAGGTGGTCGTACCGCTGCACGCCGGGTTCGCGCGGCAGGCGCCGACCGGCCCGGCCCTGTGGGCCGACGGGTACCGCTGCGAGCCGGGGACACCGGTCGCCCAGATCCTGCGCGACGGCATGCGGGTCTCCGTCGACGACGCGATCGGCCCGCTGCTGCGCCGCGGCGAACCGGCCGGGCGCTACGAACTGCGCATCGCCGCCGGCCCGGCCTCCGGCCGCGTGGTGCGCCTGGGCGTCGGCGCGGCCACCATAGGCTCCGCCCCCGCCTGCACGGTCGCGGTGCCGGACGGCGGGCTGGCGCCCGTCGCCGCGCGCGTGACCGTCGACGTCAAGGGGAACGCCACCCTCCAGACGCAGCAGACCGAGCACACGACAGGGCTCCTGCTCGACGACGAGGAGGTGCAGGGCGAGACGCCCTGGCCGCTGGGCGCCGTACTGCGGGCCGGGGAATCGCTGTTCGTGCTCGACCACGTCACCGAGCCCGACGCCCACCTGTCCGCCACCGGCGAGGGCGGACTCGCCTACAACCGCCCGCCCCGGCTGTCGCCGCTGCGGCCCCGGCCGCGGGTGGTCGTCCCCGTCCTGCCGTCGAAGTCGGAGCGGGCCCGCTTCCAGCTGATCGCGGCCTTCACCCCGATGATCTTCGGTCTGGTGATGTTCGCCGTCACCAAGCAGATCTACATGCTGCTCTTCTGCGCCATGACCCCGATCATGATGCTCGGGCAGTGGATCAGCGACAACCGCGAGGGCAAGAAGAAGAACAAGAGCTCCCTCAAGCAGTACAAGAAGGACCTCGCCGCCTTCGAGGCCGAGCTGCTCCGCCTGGGCAAGCAGGACCAGCAGCACCGCCGGGCCGACAGCCCCGACCCCGCGCAGGTCCTGCTGTTCGCCACCGGACCGCGCCGCCGCCTCTGGGAGCGCCGGATCACCGATGTGGACGCGCTCCAGCTGCGCGTCGGCGTCGGCGCCCTGCCCGCCGACGTGGACCTGGCCATGGCCCGCGGCGGATACGCCGAGGACAAGCCGGAACCGCCGCTGCTGGCCGACGTACCGGTCACCCTGCCCTTCGCCGAGCTCGGCGTCATCGGCGTCGCGGGCGACCGCCCCCGCGCCCTGTCCACCGTGCGCTGGCTCGCCGTACAGGCCGCCGTGCTGCACAGCCCCCGTGACCTGTCCCTGGTCGTCCTCTCGTCCGTCCGCGAGGCGGGCGCCGACTGGGCGTGGGCCCACTGGCTCCCGCACGCCACGCCCCAGCTCGGCCAGGACTGCGTCGCGCTCGTCGGATCCGACTCCGAGTCCATCGCCAAGCGCGTGAACGAGCTCCTCAACGAGCTGGCCCGGCGCAAGGCCGCCCGCGAGGACCACAGCTCCCTCAGCGGCGGCATGGCCCCCGAACCGTTCGTCGTACTCGTGCTCGACGGCGCCCGGCTGCTGCGCCGGGTCCCCGGCGTGCCCCAACTGCTCCAGGAGGGGCCGGGCTACGGCATCTTCGCGCTCTGCGTCGACGAGGACGAGCGGGTCCTGCCCGAGGAGTGCGCCGCGGCCGTCGCCTGGACCTACGAGTCGCCGACCCGGGTGCGGCTGCGCGGCGGCGGCCTGGAAGCCCTCGGCGAGGTCCTGGCCGACCAGGTCACCGCCGACTGGTGCGAGCTGCTCGCCCGCTCCCTCGCGCCGGTGCGCGACGTGAGCCGGGACGACGCGGGCGGCGCGCTGCCGACGGCGGCCCGGCTGCTGAACCTCCTCGGCATGCCCGACCCGACGGGCACCGACATCGAGCGGATCTGGCGGGCCGGCGGTTCGACGACCGCCGCCCCCATCGGCGTCGCCGCCGACGGAACGTTCACCCTCGACATCCGGCGGGACGGCCCGCACGCGCTGGTCGCCGGCACCACCGGCGCGGGCAAGTCCGAGCTGCTCCAGACGATCATCGCGTCGCTGGCCGTGGCCAACCGCCCGGACGCCCTCAACTTCGTCCTCATCGACTACAAGGGCGGCAGCGCCTTCATGGACTGCGCCCGCCTCCCGCACACCGTCGGCATGGTCAGCGACCTCGACGCCCACCTCACCGAACGCGCCCTCGCCTCACTCGCCGCCGAGCTCCACCACCGCGAGACGATCCTCTTCAACGCCGGCACCAAGGACATCGAGGACTACAACGACACCCGCAAGCTGCGCCCCGAACTGGAGCCGATGCCCCGCCTGGTGCTGGTCATCGACGAGTTCGCCTCCCTGGTCGCCGAACTCCCCGACTTCATCGCCGGGCTCGTCGACATCGCCCGACGGGGTCGTTCACTCGGCGTCCACCTGATCCTCGCCACCCAGCGCCCCGCCGGTGTGGTCAGCGCCGACATCCGCGCCAACACCAACCTGCGCATCGCGCTGCGCGTGACCGACGGCACCGAGTCCCAGGACGTCATCGACGCCTCGGACGCCGGCGCCATCGCCAAGTCGACCCCGGGCCGCGCCTTCGTGCGGTCCGGCGCGCAGTCCCTCGTGGGCGTGCAGTCCGCCCGGATCGGCGGCCGGCGCCCCGCCACCGGGAACAGCGGCCCGAAGGCGAGCCTGATCCCCCTCACCTGGAACTCGTACAGCCGCCCCCTGCCCCGGGCGGCCGACGCGAACGACGACGGCACGATGGTCACCGACCTCGCCGTGCTCGTCGACGCCGTCCGGTCCGGCTCGGACGCGATGGGCTTCCCGCCGCCGCGCAGCCCGTGGCTGGACCCGCTGCCCGAGCAGGTCACCCTGGAGGACCTGCCCCCGACGGACGGCCGGCACGCGCCGGGCGAGGTCCCGCCGATCGGCTACGCGCTCACCGACCTCCCGGCGCAGCAGGCCCGCGCGGCCTTCGCCCTCGACCTGGTGGGCGGCGAGCACACCATGCTGGCCGGCGGCGCCCGCTCGGGCCGGTCCACCGCGCTGCGCACCCTGGCCGGCGCGCTGGCCCGCGGCAGCGACCCGGCCGAGGTCCACGTGTACGGCATCGACTGCGGATCGAACGCCCTGCTGCCCCTCGTACGCCTCCCGCACGTCGGCGCCGTGGTCAACCGCGACGAGCCCGACCGGGTGCGGCGGCTCATCGAACGCCTGCTGGGCGAGATCGGCAGGCGCCAGCAGCTGCTCGCGATGGAGGGCGCGTCGAGCGCCGCCGAACAGCGCGCGGCCGCCGCGCCGCAGGACCGCCTGCCGTGGATGGTCCTGCTCCTGGACAGCTGGGAGGGCTTCGTCGGCGCCTTCGAGGCCTACAACTACGGCCAGCTGATCGAGATGATGCAGCGCATCTTCCGCGAGGGCTCGGCGGTCGGCCTCAAGGTCGTCATGACCGCCGACCGCAGCGGCCTCAGCGGCATGGTGGCCTCCGCCTTCGTGGACCGCCTCATCCTGCGCTTCGCCGACCCCAACGACTACGCCGTGGCCGGCATCCACCCCCGCGAGGTCCCGAAGAACATGGGCCCGGGACGCGCGCTGCGCATCACCGACACCGGCATCGACGAGACGCAGATGGCGCTGCTCGACCCGGACCCGTCGGGCCAGACCCAGGTGCGCAGGCTGCGCGAGATCGCGGAGGAGGTGCACGCCCGGTACGGCCGGGTCCCCGCGCACCGCCGCCCGATGCGCGTCGACGCCCTGCCGCCGCGGATCACCGCGGCGGAGGCGCTGGCCCTGGACCCGGACTTCACCCCGCCGTCGCCGCTGTGGGCCCTGCTCGCGGTGGGCGGCGACGAACTGGCGCCGCTCGGCATCGACCTGGAGGAGGCCGGCCCGGGCTTCGTCATCGCCGGCCCCCCGAAGTCGGGCCGCTCGACCGCCCTGGTGTGCGCGTCGGAGTCCCTGCTGGCGGCCGGCACCCCGCTGATCCTGATCACCCCGAGGCGCTCGCCGCTGCGGGAGCTGGAGGGGCGGCCCGGCGTCCTGGGCCTCCTGAACGCGGAGAGCCGCGAGGACGACCTGTCCGACCTGGTGGAGCTGGCGGAGGGGCGCCCGTATGTGGTCGTCGCCGACGATGCCGAACTGCTCTACGACACGCGGCTCGACGAGGCGCTGGAGGCCCTGCTGCGCAAGGGCGCGGACGGCGGCCTCGGCCTCCTGACGGCCGGTACGACGGACGCGCTGAACTCGCAGTACCGGGGTTATGTGACCGCGGCGCGCAAGTCCCGCAACGGACTGCTGCTGACCCCGCAGAGCTCGCAGGACGGCGAGATGTTCGGCCTGCGCCTGCCGTCGAACACGGGCGGCGGCTCGGCGGGCAGCGGCCTGCTCGCGTCCGGCGGATCGTTCATGCCGGTGCAGGGCGTGATGCGGGGCTGACCCGGCCGCGGCCGGGGCGCGCGGGCGGAACCCCGCACGGGCGCCCCGGTCCGTTCGTATGCTGATCCCGTCACGGCGCGACAGCGGGGGAGGCTGCGATGCAGAGAACGGACGTACGGGTGCACGCCCGGGGGCGGGTGCCCCACGACGGGGCCCTCCGGGCCCGCGAGGAAGCCGACCCCGTCCCCACCAGGCAGAAGTGAGCCGCGCGATGCCCTCGTACGACAGTTCCCGCGCCCGCTTCCGCCTCGCCGACCGGCACCTCGGCGTCCTGGCCCACCTGGTGGACGGCGAGACCCCGCCGGAGGAGCTGACGCCGTCCATGGGCGAGCTCCAGGAGGTCGGCCTCGTCGGATCCGAGGGGGAACTGGCACCCCTGTTGCGGGAGTTGCTGGACACCCTGGCGCATCCGCTGACGATGGTCCAGGTCGAGATCACCGGGGAGCACGGACCTGTCGACCACGGGATCGTGGTGGGTCCCGAGGCGGTCGTGTCCTTCGACTCGTGGCCCGGCGAGGACGAGGCGGAGTACGTACCGGTCGAGCCCGGCATGCTCGTGTGGGAGCTGTCGCGCAAGATCAACCTGCGGCGCGGTGAGCGGGACGCGGCGATTCCCGAGATCACCCGGGTCGAGACGACGATGGGCACCCTGGACGCGGTGTTCACGGCGCTCAACGAGACGGCGGCGGCCGGCGGTGAGGAGGCCGTCCGGGTCGCGGCGCGCGGGGCGGCGACCGGCGCGGACCCCGGGCTGACCGGCCCGGCCCTGGAGCAGTTCCTGGACCTGGTCCTCGCCCTGAACGCGACCTGGCGGGTGACCACCGCCTGGGACGGCCGCCACGAGGGCGAACGCGCCACCATGGTCCGGGCCCTGGCCGCATGGGACTGCGGCCCGCTGGGGTACTGGATCCGGGAGGCCCCCGAGGAGCCGATCATGCCGGGCCAGGTCACGCCGGCCAGCCCGCTGCGGGTCGTCCGGTCCACGCCCGGCGAGGTCTGGGAGAAGCTGACGGACCTGCTGCCGGACAAGGAAGACCTGTACCTGGGGCAGTGAACGCTAGTCGAACGGGTTCAGTCTCTTCAGCTTCTTCCCGGTCCAGTCCGCGGCCTTCTTCGCGCCGTCCTTGATCGCGGGCCAGTTCTCGACGATCTTCGCGCCTCCGTAGATGACGCCTGTCACCACCGCCGCGCCGATCGTGATGGGGGTCGGGGCGATCATCGCGGCGGTCAGCGAGGCGTTGAAGCCGACCTCGGCCCAGTCGCCGATGTACTTGGCCTTGTTCTCCTTCCAGGCCTGGCCGTGGTCCTTGTCGACGGCGTTCCACAGACTGAACCCGGTCGCCGCCACACCACCGACCACGCTCGCGCCGCGCAGGAGGCCCGCGGTCTTCGCGGCCGCTCCCAGGCCCGCGCGGAACGGCGAACCGGCGGGCGCGCCGGGGACGGCGTTCACACCGCGCTGGAGCGCGGCCGCGTTCCCGGCGACGCGGAACAGGTTCGCCTGGCCGGCGCGGGTCACCGCCTGCCCGGAGTGGGTCGTCCCGCCGAACACCTTGGCGGCCGTGTCGGAGCCGACGACGAAGTCGATGGCGGCGTTGACCTTGGTACCCACGACGGGCGACGCGCGGAAGCGGTCCCAGCCCATGCCGAGCAGGTCGCCCCGCACGTTCGTGGTGCCCGGGACGCGCGCCGCGTCCTGGTAGGCGGCGCTGTTCGCGAAGAGACCGCCGAGCCGCGAGGGCATCCAGCTGCCCGGCGCGGACACGGACCGGATGGGAGGGGTCCATTTGACGAACTTGTTGCCGCTCCAGCGGACGAGGCCGACGCCCGACGACCGCAGCATGGCGCCGATCCGGATCCGCAACGCCCTGCCGGAGGTGGTGTTCACGTGGTTGCCGATCAGCACGCGGGTCAGCGACGTACCCGAGATGCTCACCACGCCGGCGGCCAGGGCGACGCTGTGCCAGTCGCCGAAAAGACCCACCAGCGTGGCGATCGTCTCCTCGTGCAGCGGCATGCCGGGTATCTGTTCCAGGGCGTGCGCCGTGAGCCGTTCGAGGTAGTCGTGGACGGACTCGTCGGGCCTGCGCTTGAAGTCGTACGCCTTCGGATCGTCGCTGGCGGCCACCGAGTTGGCCAGCAGGAACACGTCGGGCGTCAGACCGTCGCCCTTGTAGTTCGCCAGCTCCTCCGGCGAGAAACCGGCCCACAGCAGGCCGGCCTGCGGGTCACCGTCCTCCAGGCGGGCGATGGTGGCCCGCTTGCGGAGGTCGGGCGCGGTGTCGTTCGCCCAGGCGCGCAGCGGTTTGAGGGCTCCGAGCTTGCTCGTCACGCCCAGCGAGGTTGCCCGTGTGAACGCCTCGTCCACCTTGTCCCGTAAGCCTCCCCGGCCGTCGATCAGCTTCGCCAGCTGATCCAGGTCGTCCGGATTCGCCTGTCGCATGGAGCCTCCCCCGAGAACATGCTGTCGATCAATTGATCGTATGCGGCAGGATGGGCCGCCGGGGCTCAACAGGAGGGAATCGCATGGTGTTCGGGAAGAAGAAGCAGGCGCGGCCCGCTGTCGATCCGGGGCCGTGGGAGCGGATTTCCACCTTCACGGTCGGAACGGTCACGCGGAGCGCCGTGCGGGCGGCGAAGCGCGGCGAGGGCCCGCTGGCCGTGCGCGCCTTCAGCTGGGTGGCGGGTGACGTGGAGCGGACCCCGTTCCTGTACGTGGTCCCGGTCGAGCCGCAGGCTCCGCCGCGGGCGAAGGGGTTCCGGCTGTACGCGACCCCCGACGCGGCGGGTTCCCCGGTGTGCTCGGTCCTGCCGGACGCGAAGGCCTCGGGCCGGTACCGGGTGAGCGACGCGGAGGGCGGCGAGGTGGGGGCGGTGGTCCGCACCCCGGTCGCCAAGCGGTCGATCCAGCACGGCTGGTGGCTGGAGGCCCCCGGCCATCCCGAGATCGCGGCCCGGTACCACTGGGCCGAGGGCACGGCCTCGGACGTCGGCGGACGCGCCGCCTTCCAGGTGGTCAAGGTCCCGTACCTGGTGCTGGAGTCGGTGGTCACGATGGGAGGTTCCAGCGAGGGCGGCGACGTTCCCCCGCCCAAGCCGGCCGCCTGGCGGTCCGGGGACACCACGGTGATCACGTCGGAGAGCCAGTTCAACGCGCGCTGGTACACCGTCCAGGCGCCGTGGCTGGACCGGCGGCTGGGCTTCGCCCTGGCAGTCCTGCGCGACGGCAACCGCAAGCCGGCGGAGACGACATAGTCCCGCGTGCCGAGCGGCGGAGGGCCGGGGGCCGGCTCCGTCCACCGCTCGGCGGCGCGGTCTAGTAGGCGACGCCGGTGGCCTTGGCCAGGGCGGTCAGGAACCCCGTACGGTCGTGCGTGGCGATCCTGAGGCCCCTGCCGTCGCGAGTGGTGAGCACCACGGTGTCCATGCCCATCGGAACGGCCCAGCCGCCGCCGACCAGCCGCGGTTCGTTCCACTCCGTCTCCCGCAGGCCGGGGATCCCGTCGATGGTCGACGCCGATACGGCGTAGCGGGTGGCTATCCCGGGAACCGCCTGCTGGAGCGCCACCTGGACGGACCCCGGGTGGATGGCGTCCAGGGGGTACCGCTCACGGCCGACGCGCAGGATGCCCTGCGCGGGGTCGATGCGGATGCGGTGGTAGACCCGCTTCGAGATCGGCACCCCGAGGCAGGGCAGCAGGAGCACCAGGAACAGCGCGGACACGGCGAGCCACGGCCCCGTGTCCTCGGGGACCGAGTCCACGCCCATGGCGACGACGCCGGCCAGGTAGAGGCCGATGCAGATCGCGGACCAGGTCTTCGGGAGCTTCTCGACGTACATGCGGCTCTCTCGTTCCTCTCGGGGCGGGTCGGCTCGCGCCTACCGGTTGACGGCCTGGATCTCCTGGACCGTGACGTCCTGGCTCGTGCCGAACGTCCCGCTGGGGAGGGCGCCGCCCGCACCCGTGGAACTGCTCCACTCGACCTTCCAGGTCACGGTGGCCCGGAGCTTGTGCGGGGCCTTGCCGGCCGTGGACCGGAGGTAGGTGACACCGCAGGGCGGGTCCTGGTTCGCCTTGTCGGCACTGAACGGGGCGCCGATGCTGCCGTCGCCGGCGATGGCGCAGACGCCGCCCGCCGGGTGGACCCGGGCGTCGGCCGTGCCGGGGTCGAGCCTGAGCGACACCGGGGTGGCGGTGGTGGTCGCCGACAGGCCGGAGTTCGGGATGCTGGCGGTCACGGAGACCGGGCGGAACGTCGACTTGTCCAGCCAGGTCCAGGTGGGCAGGTTCACCGTGGACTTGTCACCCGGCTTCATGGTGATCGTCGTGTCCGGCAGGCGCAGCTCGTCGTACGCGTACTCGGCGAGGACCTGCGGGCTGACGGCGAGGGGCTCCGCGGGGGTCTGGCCGTTCGGCACCCAGAAGGGCAGCTTGTCGCAGGACGTCGCCGCGGGGTCGTCCTTGCGCTTGGGGTTGACCACGGACGCCCAGAACATGCCCTTGCCCTCTTGGTCCAGGTTGTAGTCCTTGTAGGGCGTGCCGTCCTTGTAGTACCCGTTGAGGATCGAGGCGAAGGCGTCTCCGAACAGCGGCAAGCCGTCGATGGCCTTGACCGTGGACTCGATCTGCTTGGGGGAGAAGGCGGGCTCGTACCAGCAGGCCGGGGGCGTCCAGTTGCTGTCCTCGGAGCTCAGCGTCCCGGTCTTGGCGGACCCGGCCCGGCCCGGGGTACTGACCTGGATCTTGGTGGTGGCCGTGATGTTCTGGCCGCTCTTGCCGCCGCTACCGGTGCCGCCCTTGGACCCGCCGGGCCCGGCCGCGTAGGAGGCCGAGGGAACGACCGCCAGAAGAAGTGCGGAGACCGCTCCTATGGAGGCGGCAAGTACGTCGCGCCGGACTACTTGGTGCATGACGCCGCCCCCCGCTCCGAGAAGCCGGTCACGCTCTGCCAGACGCCGTTCTCGCTCTTGACCAGTCGGTAGTTGTACAGGACGAAGTGGTCCTTGCCCTGGGACTGCTCCTTGTGCGGCTTGCCCGTCTTACGGTCCGTGTTGACGGCCTTGGTCTCGTCCGCGCAGTAGACGAGCGTGGCGGTCTTGTCGTCCACGAGGTTCACTCGTCGGTCGAAGTACCTCGTCGTGCCGGTGAAGCTCATTCCGGCCTCGACGAAGCTCCGCACCCACTGACCGGTGTCCACGAGGACCTGGTCCTTCTCGTACACCCGCAGCGCAGGCGCGCTCGGGTCCCCCTTCAGGATGGCATCGCTGACGGCGTCGACGCGCCGCGCGTCGTCGGCGAGCACCTCGTCCTTCTTGGGGTCCCCGGTCTGGGCCCCCTCGAAGACGTTCTTCACGTCCGCCGGCAGGGTGATCTTCGGGCGCTCCGCACCCGCCGGCGCGGGCGCGGTGGGGGACGTGGAGGCGGACGACGTGCCGTCCACACCTGGGATGTTGTCGTTCGCCGCCGGCTGGGCGTCTCCGCCGCACGCCGTCATCGTCAGGGAGAGCGTGGCCGCAAGGAGGCCGAGGCCGACCCGGGTTCGCGCATGCATAGTTGACATCCGTAACGTCTGTTGCGACATCGGTCATGGGTTGATCGGACAATGGCATCGTAGCCACGCACGCTGACAGCCCCGACGCCCGGGAGCCCGTTCGCGAACCGTAAGAAACCAACCCGGGCCTGAGGGTGGGGAGCAGTCCGGGCCGTCGATATGCTGAGCCGGTCCACGAGACAGCGGGGGAGGCTGCCATGGGTAATCCTGAGGTCCAAGAGCTCAACCAGCGCGCCGGAGCGCTGAGGTCGCTCGCCGACCACATCGAGAAGATGATGGACCAGCCGCGCGACTTCAGCACGGGGCAGATGAAGACCTGGGAGGGTCCCAACGCCACCGACGTGCGCGGCAAGTTGAGCACGTGGAAGACGACGTGCGGAACGGTCGCGAAGAGCCTCCGCGAGGAGGCCCAGCAGAGCTCCGATCAAGCCACGGAGCTGCAGAAGCAACCGAAGACGTGACCCACGACGACGGGGCGTCCACCTGAACCAGGTGGACGCCCCGTCGTTGTGAGACTTCCGATCCGCAGGACGGATCAGGTGGCGCGCTCGATGTTGTCGGCGCTGGTGGACGCCGACTTGCTGGCGTCGTTGAGGGTGTCGACCCACTTGGAGAACGTACCGCGGGCGTTCTCCCAGTCCTGGCGGAACTGGTCCGACTTCGGACCCTTCCAGTAGCCGGTGCTACCGGACGTCGACGAGTTCAGGTCACTGATCAACGTCTGCAGGTCGCCCGCTCGGCGGCTGAACAGCTTGGACAGTTCCCTGAGCTGCTTGATATCTGCGCCACGATCCATGGCGGCCCTCCCCGTGTAACTGTGAACGACGGACGTTCCGTTCGCACCAACGGACGCTATCGCAACTGTAAGCGAAAAGGATCCCCCTCCCGAACACCCATCCGTGACTATGCTGAGGCCGCAAGGGCCGGGCAGGAGGGCTCCCACCGCCTCCACAGGGTGTCGGTGACCGACGGAACCAGGGCGGTGACGAACAGTTGCGTATCGGAACCATTCGGAAGATCTCGTGTGCCGTCCTCGCGGTGGCGGCGCTCTCCAGTTGCTCGGCGCTGCCCGGTTCCGGGTCGGATCCGGGCCCGGGTAAGGGCGACGCGAGCGGGCCGACGTACCAGGAGGCGCTGGAGGCCATGCTTCCCGGCGTCCAGGAGGCGGTGCGGCAGGTGATGCCCGGTGTCGAGCCCGGCGAGCTGTCGAAGGGCGGCACGAACTGCGGCGGCCCGGACTTCTCGGACGGGAAGGACGCCAGCAAAGTCCGGTTCGAGTACCAACTCGACCTCACCGGACCGTCGTCGGACCGCCGCACACCGCAGGAACTGGCGAGCGGCGTGGTGACCCACCTCACGGGGCGGGGCGGGTGGGAGGTCGAGCAGCGCGAGGGCTCCGACACACCCGACCCCTCGGGAATGGTCACCAAGTACGTCAAGAAGCAGGGCTCCGGTCTCGTCGTCGTCCGGGCGTACCCGTTCACCACGACGTCCGGCGAGGTCGTCCCCAAGCTCGGCGCCGACATCCTGACGGACTGCCTCCGCAACCCCAAGTACTGAGGGGGCTGCCCGCCGACAGCCCGGGCGGGTTCAGTCCGGCTGGTTGCCGGTCGCCTTGTCCTTGCGGTTGGCGGCTTCCTTGTCCAGTTCGCCGGCCATGGTGCCCAGGCGCGCCTTCCGCGTGGCAAGCTCCCCGCGCACGTGTTCCGCGGTGGGCCCCAGCCACCGCTCGTCGGCCTTGGCGTTCCGGTCGGCCGCGATCTCGATGGGTTCGTTGAGCAGCGTCCTGAGGTCGTCAGCCAACTTTCGCAAATCGGCCGCGTCGTTCGCACCCATGTCAGTCGCTCCGCTCCTGTGCTGAGTTGATCGATTTGCTGGTCATACAACCGTTCGCAGTACTACAGTACGCGGCCATGGCCATGGTTTTTGCGGATCCGGAGATGCTCGACCGACTGGCGAAATCGCTGGACAGCAAGGCTGGGGCGATCCCCCAACTCAAGAGCCGGGCGTCCGCGCTCGACGTCGGCGGCCACGTGTCCGGACTGCCCGCGATCGCGAGCTGGCTGGGGGACACGGCGAAGGATCTGCGGCGTCGCGCGAACATCCTGCGGGCCCCTTCCGAATCGCCCTTCGACTCCCTCGCCGCCTTCGGGCTGCCCCCGGGCGTGGCCGGGGACCCGGACGCGGGCAAGAGGTTCCAGACCGAACTGAAGGCCATTCTCGAAGCGCAGAAGAACGGCACGCCGCAGCAGCGCGCCCAGGCCGTCAAGGACTACTTCGCCACGCTCACCCCCGCTCAGCAGGCCGCGCTCGCTTCCACGGACCCGCTGATGGTCGGCAACCTGGACGGCGTGCCCGTCAATGTCCGGTTCGCGGCGAACCGGATCACGATCCAGTCGGAGTACACGAAGGAAGCCGCCTTCCTGGCGACGCTCAAGCCGACCGACGGGGCCTACAAGCGCACCAAGGAGCGTGTGGACACGCTGCGCAGCTTCCTCAACCCGCGCCAGAAGACGTACCTCGACCCGAAGACGGGTCAGCGGATGACGGTGGAAGTGCCCCGCCAGTTCCTCGTCTTCGACCCGCACTTCGGCTCGACCGCCGATGCCAAGTCGTCCCCGTTCCCGGACGGCCGGATCGCCGAGGTCGTCGGCGACCTGGAGAACGCGGACAATGTCGCGTTCCGGGTGCCGGGCATCACCAACCGCCTCGACAACTTCAACGGGTTCAGCAGCGGCGGATACGAGCTGGTCACCGACGCCAAGGGGAACGAGCGCCCCGACTCCGCGGTCGTCAGCTGGCTCGGCTACGACACCCCGGAGCTGGGCGACTCCGTGGACCCGGCCAAGGCCGTCGCGGGCGGCTCGGCCCTGAACGCGTTCCGCCAGGGCATATCGGTGAACCTCAAGCCGAACGCCGGGCTGGACATCTTCGCCCACAGCTACGGGACGCTCGTGACGAGCAAGGCCCTCCAGGGCGGACTGACCAACGTCGACAACGTCACGTTCATGGGAAGCCCCGGCCTCGGTCCCAACATCAAGTCGGTCGCCGACTTCAACATGCCGAACACCAAGTTCTACGCGATGCGCGCACCCGGCGACTGGGTCTCGTACACGCAGGGCCACGGCAACGACCCGGCGGACTTCAAGGACATCACCCGCCTCGCGACGGACGGCGCGCACGGCCACTCGCAGTACTACAACTCCGAGACCGGCTCGCTGGCCAACATGCACCGGATCTTCTTCGGCGGTGATGCCAAGCCGCTGTCGACCACCAGGACCACGCTCGACGACGAGCAGATCGGCGCGGCAGAGGCGCGCGAGATGGTCGGGTTCCTGAACGGGAAGATCCCGCCCGACGTGGTGATCAAGATGGGCGGGGAGCTCAACGGGGCGGTGCAGGACCACTTCGAGGGGCGGACCGAGGCGAAGGACCTGCTGCTGGACGTCCACGCCGTCCTCGGCAAGTACAACATGCTGGACCGGCTCCCGCCGGACGAGCTGTTCGGCAAGATCAACGACCTCGGCGGCAACCTGGCGTACAAGGAGACGTACAAGGCGGTCAAGGACAAGGGCGCCCCGGACTTCATCGCGGCCGCGGCGGCGAAGTCGGCGGAGATCGCGGCACAGAACACGCTGTACGTCGTCACCTGGCCGGTCGTGAAGGCGCTGGAGGTCGACCGGATCGCGAACAACGTGAACCAGCTCGGCGACGTCCTCGACCAGGGGGCCGAGGAGATCGGCGGGCACGTCCGGGAGCTGGGCACGCAGCTCGGCCGGGACGGCGCCCGGATCTACAACGACACCAGGGAACTGACCGGCGGGCTGTTCCGGGACGGCGGGCGGCTCGGCGTGGAGCTCGGCGACACCCTGGTACGGCCGTGGCGGGCCGGAGAGAACGCCGGGGACATCTGGAAGATCGCGGACGGGGCGAAGGACAAGATCTACGACAAGGTCCCGGATATCGCCGGCGGTCTGAACGACGCGAAGAACACGGTCGTGGACAAGGGCGGCGACATCGCGCGCTCCACGGTCGAGCACGGCAGCAAGGCCCTGGACAAGGGCAAGAACATCGTGGAGGGCGTGGGCAAATTCATCGGTCTGTAGGGTCGAGGCGGGGGTACGCGCAGGAAATCCACACGGGACCGGAGGGAACTGGGATGGGGCAGGACAACGGACGGGTCAGGGACCGCAAGCGGCTGGAGAAGGAGGCCGGCGCGGTCCTCAAGGGGGTCCTCGGCGGCGGCGCCACCCTGGTGAACCCGCCCTCGCACCTCGGGCCGGGGACCGTCGCTGTCACGGCCTTCGCGGAGTCCGAGACCCGGTCGGGAGCGGACCTCACGGCCGCCGTGTCCACGGCGCTGGCCGGCGCGGGCTGGACGGTCCAGGACCCGGAGCGCGACCCCGCCGCACCCGCCGTCGGACCCGCGGTGTACGCCGTCCTGCCGGGTCTCGGCAGCGGCTCCTTCGCCGTGGCGCCGCCCGCGATCTCCTTCGCCGGCGTGCTGGAGCCGGTGGCGGAGCCGCAGCCGGAGCCGCAGCCGCAGCCGGGGCCGGAGGGCGGGGCGTGAGCGGCGGGCAGCCGGACGAGGCGATGGAGGCGGCCCGGGCCGTCCTGACCGCCGAGATCCGCGCCGCGATCAGGAGGGCCACGCCCCAGGCCGTCTTCCCGGACGCCGAGTTCGAGGCCGACTCCGCCCGCGTCGCGGGCTGGGACCCGCAGGAGACGCAGTCCAACGACGCACTGCTGCGCGCGAGTACGGAGTACCTCGCGGACCGCGGCTGGCGGGTGTCCCCGGAGGCGACGGACAGCGAGGACCGGTCGGCCAGGATCGCCAAGGCGGGCGTGGGGCGCGGCCGGCTGTACGCGGCCTCCCGAGGGCTGACGTACACGGGAAGCGTTACTCCGCTTCGCTGACGCGACGTACGGACCCCAGGGTCGTCTTCGCTCAATCTCCCGTATATGCTGCGCAGTTTGTAGGACTGCACGCATGTTCGCACGGGGGAGTTAGCGAATGAGGAAGGCCAACCCGGAGGACCTGGAGCAGCTCGCGAAGCTGCTGGACGGCAGGGGTGGGGCGCAGGACAAGCTCGCGGAGGCGTTCACGCGCGCCTCCGGCCTGGGCGTCACGGCGAAGCTCGGCCCGCTGCGGCCGATCCAGAGCTGGAACACGGAGACCGCACCGGACCTGCGCAAGCGCGCGGGCATCCTCAGAGCCGAGAACGGCGACCCGACGGGCGGCTTCCTGTGGGCCGGCTTCTCGGCCGGGGACGCGGCGCGGCTGGCGACGAATCCGCAGCTGGCGCTCCTGGCCGGTGCGGCCTCGCTCGCCGACGACGGCTCGTTCGACTGGGTCAAGCGCCAGCCGAACGAGACGTACACCGAGTGGCAGAACCGCATGAAGAGCGAGTCCGTCGCCAAGATCACCGGTGATGAGAAGCTGGGCAAGGTCGTCGCCGACTACTACGACCTCGTGGAGTTCATCACCACCGCGCCGCCGGCCCTGTTCAAGGCCGGCAAGGGGATCTGGGACCTCAAGAAGTACTGGGGGCCGGACGCCAAGGCGTTGAAGGCGCCGGGCACCTTCCTGGCGCAGATGCTGCGGGGGCAGGGCTCCACGGGCACGATGGCACTGGCGCGGCAGGGCGCCCGGGTCGGCCGGCTCATCCCGCCGCCCCTGCTCAACTTCCTGGCGGGCAACAACTCCTACGCCGCGCTCGCGGGCAAGACGTGGGCCTGGGAGGCCAACCTCCTCAAGGTGGCCGGCCCGGCGGCACGGTTGAACGGAGCGATGGGCGGAGGCGCTCTGGCCCGCTTCGGCGCGGGATCCGGAGCGGTATTGAAGACCGCCGGGTTCTGGCGGGGCGCCGGCATCGTGGGCAGCGTCGCAGCGACCGGTTTCGGAGCCTACGAGCTGTACCAGAAGGGCAACCCCGTCGAGGCCTTCAAGAAGGACGGGGCCGGCTATGTGGCCGACGTCGCGGGAGTCGGCTTCAACGCCTCGCTGACGGCCGCGATGATCGCCCCGAACCCCATCACCATCGGTGCCGTCGTGGTGACCGGCGCCATCTACGGCGTGGCGTCCATCGTCGACAACTGGGACACGGTGAAGAAGTGGCCGGGCCAGGTGGCCGACGCGGCCGGCCGGGCCGGGGACGCGATATCGAAGGGTGCGAGCAACCTGGCCAAGGGGGCCAAGGACCTGGCCAGCAAGTACAACCCGTTCGACTGAGGTCCTCCCGGAAGGGAAATCCCCCACGCTCTCGGCGTCATGCGGATGGTGGACGACCGGGGGCCGGTACCGGAGCGCCCGGAGTACCGGACAGTAAACTCGACCCATTCGACTGAGGGGCGCCGAATGCACACCATTCCGTTCGAACTCATATATCGCGGTCCGGCCGAGGGTGACATCGAACGCGTGACGACGCACGCGTGGACCGCGGACGTGCCCGGATTCGGGCCGATCGAGATGCGGTTCCCGATCAAATACACCGAAAGGGTGCACGGGATCCTGCTCTCGGCGGCATGGGGCGAGCGTTTCCCCACGATCACCTTCGCCGGGGTCGGATTCCGCTACCACCTGCGCATGGCCATGATGGAGCTGACGGTCAACGAATACCCGGCGGTGTTCAAGCGCAGCCGCCTGGCCCTGACGCGGAGCGGCCGCGCGCTGCGGATCAATGTCTGCGGGCGGGACTACCGGTACCAGGTGGCCGGCGGAAAGCGCCAGCACCTCCTCGTGCGCGACGGCGCCAGCGTCACCACCACCCGTTCGGAATGGCGGCACCCGCGCAAGGTTTCGGGGGTGGCCCAGGGAAACGTGGACAACGTCGATATCGCGCTGGCCATTGCCCTGCAGAGCATGTACACGCGCAATCTCACTGTCGGCGGCGCGCTGTACTCCCTTCCCGGGCGCATGCTGAGCCGGGCGGACCTGCCGGATTTCTGAGCTGAAACGAAACGACCGAGTATCAAAGGAATCTGACATGCCTTCGCTTGACGCTGCCCGTCGTCGTCTGCGCCTCGCCGACCCCCACATCAGCGTCCTCGGACTGCTCGTGGAGGAGGAGGCGGTGCCCGACGAGCTCGGCATCGCGCACGCCGAGCTCCGCGCGGCGGGGATCGTCGGAGACGACGGTTCCATCACGGGCGACCTCTACCCGCTCGTCTCCACCCTGCTGGCGCCCCGCGTCATCGTCCGCACCGAGATAACCGGCCCCCAGGGGACCCTGGAGAGCGGCGCGGTGGTCGGCAACGACTTCGTCTTCACGCACGAGGGCTGGCCCGGCGAGACCGAGTCCGAGTACGTCCCGGTCGGGGCTCCGCTGCTCGTGCCCGCGCTCGCCCGCGGCGTCGACCTGCACGACGACATCCTTGAGGGCGCGGACCTCACCGAGTCGATCACCTCGACCACCAGTGCGCTCGACGCCGTGATGGTGCGCATGGAGGCCGTCGAGGGAGACGTGGACACCGAGGAGGTCGCGGCGGCCACCGGAGCCCCGGCGCGGCTGGTCGAGGTGCTCGCGCAGCTCAACTGCATGTGGCGGATGACGGTGGTGTGGAAGAACGCCCACGTCGAGAACGCCGAGCCGACCTTCACGGGCCTGGCCGTCTGGGACTGCGGCCTGGAGGGCTACTGGGTGCGTGAGCTGCCCGCGGAGCCCGTGCGCGAGGGCGAGGTCACCCTGGAGAGCCCGCTGCGGGTCCGGCGCACCCATGCCAAGGAGCTGTGGCAGATGATCGCCGACTTGCTGCCGGACGGCTCCGAGCTCGGCTGACCCCCTGGCCCCACAGGCCGTACGACACCGCCCGCCGGGAGAATCCCGGCGGGCGGTGTCGGTGCTGCGCGTCAGCGGTTGACGGCCTGGATCTCCTGGACCGTGACGTTCTGCGGCTCGCCCACCATCGTGGCCGAGGGCAGGGCCTGCGGGGCCGAACCGCCGCTGCTCCAGTGGGCGGTCCACGTCACCGTCGCCTGGAGCGGGAACGTGGCGCCTCCCGAGGAGCGCAGGTACGTGACCCCGCACGGCGGGGTCTGGTTCTCGGAGCCCGGGGCGAACGGGGCTCCGGCCCCCGCGCCGCCCGCGTTGAAGGCGCACTCACCGGAGGCGGGGTGGAGCGTGGCGTCGCCCGTTCCGGGCTTGATCCGGACCGACGCCGGGGTCGCGGTGGCGGTGGCGGAAAGGGTCGTGCCGCCCCCGTTGATGGTGGCCGTCACGCTCTTCGGCTCGAAGACGCCGCCGTCCATCCAGGCCCACGTGGCCAGGTTGACCTTGGTGTTGTTCGCCGGGGCGAGGCTGACCTCGGTCGTCGGCAGGTTGATCGCACCGTACGCGGCCTGTGCCAGCATCTCCGGCGTGATGGCCTGGCGGAACGGCGGAGGCGTGCCGTTGGGGACCCACTCGGGCAGGTCGCTGCACGACATGGCGGCGAGCTCGGTTGCGCGGTCCGGGTTGACCACGGAGACCCAGAAGGCGCCCTCGGAGGCCTTGTCCAGGTTGTAGTTCTTGTACTTGCCGTCCTTGTAGATCTCCCGGAACTGCCCGACGGCCGTCTTCGCGTAGCTGTGCTGGCCCGGGTAGTTGACGGTCTCGCTGTAGAAGGCCTCCACGTACTTCTGGAACTCGGCGGCCGAGCGCGGCTCGTACCAGCAGGCCGGCGGCGTCCAGTTGTTGTCCGCGGTGAAGCCCTTGGAGGTCTGGCCGGGCTGGCGCTTGTCCCCGGTGATCTGGATCGTGGAGGTCAGCTTGCCGTCCTTGAGCCCGCCGCCGCCCTCGCCGCCCCGGGAGGAGTCCGGCGGGATGTCCGCGCTCGCCGTGCCCGGTATGAGTGCCAGTGCGGCGGCCGTCGTCGCCACCGCGATCCATCGCATCGGAAGTCTTACGGTGTGCACGTCTTGTCTCCCCGCTTCGAAGTGAGCTTCGTGGTCTGCCAGACGCCCTGATCGGTCTTCTCCACCCGGACCTGGTACCGGATGTACGAGTTGGCGGTCACGGGCGTGGTGAGCACCTTGCCCGTCTTGCGTTCCTTGGCGAACGCCTTGCCCTCGTCCGCGCAGTACTCGACGCCCGCCGACCTGCCGTCGCCGGCCTCGACCCGGGGGTTGAAGAAGCGCGTGGTCCCCGTGGGCGTCAGGCCGTCCTTCTTGAGCTTCGCGATCCAGGTCGAGGCGCCGATCAGCGCGTCGCCCTTGTGGTAGAAGGGAACGGCCGGGGACTCGGCCGCGTCGCCCGCGATGGCCGCGTCGACGGACGCGACGGCGTTCTTGATGTCCCCGAGGAGGGCGTCCTTCACCGGGTCGCCGGTCGTCCAGCCCTCGAACTCGTGCTTCAGGTCCGCCGGCAGCGCTACGTCGGGGCGCCCCGGGACCGCGTCCGCGGAGGCCGTGCCCGGTGGCGCGGACGACGGCGCGGCGCTCTGCTCCGAGCCCGCGATCGTGTCGTCGGCCTTGCCGCCACCTCCGCCGCACGCGGTCAGGAGCAGGGCGGCAGTTGCCGTAGCGGCGACTGCAACGGGCAAAGTGCGGCGGTTCACTGGGCAGCTCCCGGTGGGGACGAGGGTCTCTGAAGCGTTCTGACGCTACCCGCGCGGAGAATGGTTTCGCCAGGGCGAATGCGACCGGATCGCCGCCGGGCGGGCCGCCGAGCGCCCACCCGGTGGGGATTGCGTCGAATGTCGCGAGCGCGAAGCCGGCGGGCGGCCCGCGGCGGTGTGGAGGTTCGGTGAACCTCTGTGCGCGGTACGGCCGTCGGCGGCGGACGGGCTGCACGACGGGACCGCGCCGGCGCTTGCGCGGGGGCCGGCCCCGGCCGCGCCCCGGGACGGCCCGGTACCGCCCCCCGTCCCCGGCTCGGGGGCGTCGGCCGAGGCCCGACGGCTGGTCAGCGGTGCTCGGGAGAGCGGCGATGGGGTCCCGTACGGAGGGCCGCGCGCGGCTTCTGAGTACCCGTACTGAGTACGCGTACTCAAATCGTCGTCGCGGGGGCGGGTGGCGCCGGACTCGCCTTGAGGTGCTTATGTGCTACTGCTACCGTGCGATCACCTTAGTTTTTCTATAGTTCGGTCAAGTCGCCAGCAGGCTGGGTTCTGTTCGAGAATGACCGGTTTTGTCTTTCGCAGTGCACGGGGAGCGGTGGAGTGAAGGTCCAGGAACGTTCGGGCGCGGCCAGCCACAGGGGTTCCGGGTCCGCTCAGGGCGTCGGTGAGCGGCTGCCCTCCTCGGGGCGGGAACGCAAGCCCGCGCTGGCCGCGTTGGCGGTGCTGCTCATCCTCGTCGGCGCTCTCGGAGCCACCGTGCTCGTGCTGCGGGCCGGCGAGCGGATCGAGGTCGTCCGTATCATGGCCGACGTTCCCGCGGGCAAGTCCGTGACCGACGCGACCATCAAGCCCGTGATGGTGGCGGAGGATCCCGCCGTCAACTACGTCAAGTGGGAGCAGCGCGAGGCGCTCAAGACTCTCCAGGCGAAGAACACCCTGGTCAAGGGCACCATCGCAATCGGTGAGATGTTCGCCCAGGACAAGGGCCTGCCGGACGGCAAGGCCCATGTCGGCCTCTCCCTCAAGGAGGGCCAGTACCCGGTCGGGCTCAAGGTCGGCGACCACGTCTCCGCCTACAAGGTGACCGCCGACACGGCCGCCGCCGCCAAGCCCGGCAGCGCCGGCGAGGGCAACACGCTGCTCGTGAAGGACGCCAAGGTCACCGACATCTTCGTCGGCGACGGCAAGGCCATCGGCAGCGGCAACCTGCCGGTCACCGTCATGGTCGCCACCGGTGAGATCGCGCCACTGACGCAGGCGGCCGCGGCCGGCCAGGTCGCCGTGGTGCTGATCCCGTCCGCCAACGGCTGATTCACGAGCGCACAGGAAAGCAGAAGACATGGCGCTCATCGCACTCGCCGCCGACAAGGGGTCACCCGGCGTGACGACCGCGGCCGTCGCGCTCTCGGCCGTATGGCCGCGTCGCACGCTGCTCGCCGAGGCGGACCCCGCCGGCGGAGACCTCGTCTACCGCAGCTCGGCCTCCCACGGCGGACCGCTCAACCCCAACTCCGGCATGCTGTCGATCGCCGCGACCGCGCGTCGCGGCCTGGCCGCGGACCAGCTCTGGGACCACGCCCAGACGATGTCCGGCGGCCTCGACGTCCTCGTCGGTCTCGGCTCCTCCGAGCAGTCCGCCGGCCTCATCGGCCAGTGGCCGCTGCTCGGCAAGGCGTTCGCCCAGCTCGGCGACTCCCCGCACGCGCCCGCCGACGTCATCGCCGACTGCGGACGCATCAGCGCGGACGGACCCGCGCTGGAGCTGTTCGCACACGCGAGCCTGGTGCTGCTCGTCGCCCGTACGACGCCCGAGAGCATCGCGCGGGTCCGCGACCGGGCCCTCGCGCTCTCCGCCCGCCTGCACGGCGCCCAGCGCGGCGCCGCGCAGTTCGGCACCCCCCTGCTCGGGGTCGTGCTGGTCACCGACCCCAAGGACTCCGCCAAGGTCGTCAACCAGGTCAACGACATGCTGGTCGCCTCCCACTCGGGCGTCCGCGTCGTCGGCACCCTCGCGTACGACCCGCAGGGCGCGGACCAGCTGGCCGGCCGCCGCCGGGGACGCCTGGACAAGTCCCTGCTGATCCGCTCCGCCCGGCAGGTCTCCTTCGACATCAACCAGCAGTACGGCACCCTGTGGGCCGGCCCCGCCGGAGCACCCCCGGGCACGGCCCGATGAGCGCGGTCGACCACCAGCTCGTCAAGCGGTTCCGGCAGGAGGCGGGCGACCGCATCGCCGAACAGCGGCGGGTGGACCAGCTCGCCGGCCTCATGCAGATGTCCGGCGAGGACGAGCGCCAGTACGCCCGCGCCGTCATCGCCCAGATCCTGGAGGACTACGCCCGCGGCGAGATCAACGCGGGCCGCACCCCCTTCGACGCGGAGACCGAGGAGCAGTTCGCGTCCGCTGTCCACGCCGCGCTCTTCGGCGTCGGCCGGCTCCAGCCGCTGCTCGACGACCCCGAGGTCGAGAACATCGACATCAACGGCTGCGACCAGGTGTTCGTCGGGTACGCGAACGGCAGCGAGGTCCGGGGCGACCCGGTGGCCGAGACCGACGAGGAGCTCGTCGAGCTCATCCAGGTCCTCGGCGCCTACTCCGGCCTCTCCTCGCGCCCCTTCGACTCCGCCAACCCGCAGCTCGACCTGCGGCTGCCCGACGGCTCCCGCCTGTCGGCGGTCATGGACGTCACCCGGCGCCCCTCGCTCTCCATCCGACGCGCCCGCATGGGCAAGGTCTTCATGGCGGACCTGGTCGGCAACGGCACGCTCACCCCCGAGCTCGGGCACTTCCTGTCCTGCGCCGTCCGGGCGCGCAAGAACATCATGATCGCGGGCGCCACCAACGCCGGCAAGACCACGCTGCTGCGCGCGCTCGCCAACGAGATACCCCCGCACGAACGCCTCATCACCGTCGAGCGCGCCCTGGAGCTGGGCCTCGACACCTTCGCGGAGCTGCACCCCAACGTCGTCGCCTTCGAGGAGCGCCTGCCCAACTCCGAGGGCCAGGGCGCCATCATGATGTCCGAGCTGGTGCGCCGCTCCCTGCGTATGAACCCCTCCCGGGTCATCGTCGGCGAGGTCCTCGGCGACGAGATCGTCACCATGCTGAACGCGATGTCCCAGGGCAACGACGGCTCCCTCTCCACCATCCACGCCAACAGCTCCAGCGAGGTCTTCAGCCGTATCTCCACCTACGCGCTGCAGGCCGCGGAACGGCTGCCCATCGAGGCGAGCCAGATGCTGGTGGCGGGCGCCATCAACTTCGTCGTCTTCGTCGAGCGCCGCAACGCCTTCCAGAGCGGCGGCCGGCTCCGCCGCGTCGTCACCTCCGTGCGCGAGGTGAACGGCGTCGACGGCCGCGTGCTCTCCAGCGAGGTCTTCGCGGAGACCTCCGACGGGCGGGTCGTCGCGCACGCCCCGATCTCCTGCATCGAGGAACTCATGCCCTTCGGCTACCGACCCAGCGGATCCTGGGGGTGAGGCGGACATGAACAGCATCACCTCCATGGGCGGCCTCTTCTCACTGCCCGTCCTGTACGCGCTCCTGTGCGGGCTCGTGGTCGGCGGCGGGCTCGCCCTGCTCACGGCCGCGATCCGCGGCCTGCCCGTCAAACCCGAGCACGAGCGCGCCAATTCGCGCGAGCGCCTCGCCGAGCTGGCCCGGTTCGCCGGCCGTCGCGGCTCCCTCGCGATCGGTACCGGACTCGCGATCCTGCTGCTGACCCGCTGGGCGGTGGCGGGCATCGCCACCGGCGTGCTGGTCTTCTTCTGGGACCGCCTCTTCGGCGGCGCCGCCGAGGAGCGGGCCGCGATGCGCCGGGTCGAGGCCCTCGCGTCCTGGACCGAGTCCCTGCGCGACACCATCGCCGGAGCGGTCGGCCTGGAGCAGGCCATCCCCGCCTCGGCCCGCGCCGCGGCCCCGGCCATGCGGCCCCACCTGGAGACGCTCGTCGACCGGCTGCGGGCCCGTATGCCGCTGCCGGACGCGCTCCAGCACCTCGCCGACGAGATCGACGACGCCTCCGCCGACATCATCGTCGCCGCGCTGATCCTCAACGCCCGCCTCCGCGGCCCCGGCCTGCGGCAGGTGCTCGGCGCGCTCGCCAAGTCGGCCCGCGAGGAGGTCGACATGCGCCAGCGCGTGGCGGCCCAGCGCTCCAGCACCCGGCGCAGCGTGCAGATCGTCGTCGGCGTCAGCGTGGCCTTCGTACTCGGCCTGTCGATCTTCAACCCGGACTTCGTGTCCCCCTACAACTCGCCGGTGGGCCAGGTCGTCCTGGCCTGCGTGTGCGGCCTGTTCGCCCTGGGCTTCTGGTGGCTGCGCAAGCTCTCCACCATCGAGACGCCCGAACGCTTCCTGGTCCGCGACGCCCAGCCGGTGCGCTTCGCGCAGCCCCCGTCCGAACGTGAGGAGGTCGGTCCGAGGTGAACCTCACCCTTCCGGTCGTCATCGGGGCGGTCCTCGGCCTCGGCATCTACGCGCTCGTCCGGGCCATGGTGCCCTCCAAGCGCGGCGCGGTGGCCACCGTGGCCCAGATCGACGCGATGCGGGCGCGCGGCGCCCTGTACGAGTCCCCGGGCCGCACCGTCCAGCAGGACGTGGACGCCGGGAAGATGGGCACCCTGCGGGCCGGTGTCGGCGCCCGCGTCGCCGACTTCTACCGGCAGCAGGGCTGGGAGCAGCGCTCCCTGCGCGCCGACCTGAACGTGCTGGAGCGCAGCTGGGAGAACTTCCTGGCGACGAAGATCCTGCTGGGCGCGGCGGGGCTGTTCTTCGGCCCGTTCCTCTTCGCGATCGTCATGACGCTCGGCCTCGGCAGCGGAGCGGTCGTCCCGGTCTGGATGGCGCTGGTCTGCGGCGCCCTCTTCTTCTTCCTCCCCGACCTGGAGGTCCGCCGGGACGCGGCGGAAAAGCGCCGCGACCTGCGCCGCGTCATCGGGGCCTACCTCGACCTGGTCGCGATGAACCTGGCCGGCGGCCGCGGCCTGCCGGAGGCGCTCATGGCCGCCGCCGAGATCAGCGACGGCTGGGCCCTGCGGCGCATCCGCAACACCCTGGCGGACGCCCGCATCACCGGCACGAGCCAGTGGCAGGCGCTCGGCACGCTCGGCGAGGAGCTGGGCGTGGAAGAGCTCAAGGACCTGGCGAGCGCGCTCGGCCTCGTCGCCGAGGACGGCGCGAAGGTACGGGAGTCCCTGGCCTCCCGCGCCGAGACGATGCGGCACCGCGAGATGGCCGAGATCGAGGGCAGCGCCGGCGAGAAGTCGCAGTCGATGCTCGTGGCCCAGCTCCTGCTCTGCGCCGGCTTCCTGGTCTTCCTGATCTTCCCGGCGGCGATGCGCGTCTTCCAGGGCGCCTGACCCTCCCGCCCCACCTACCGTCATCGTCTTTCGAGAGGACCCCGCCATGAACGGCATCAACGGCATCCGCAACAGTCACCCCGCCCTCGACTTCCTGGTCGTCTTCCTGCAGGGCCGGGTGCAGCGCGCCCGCTCCGGCGAACTGGACCGGGGCGCCTCCGCCGTCGAGTGGGTGATCATCTCGGCCGTCGTCGTGGCGATCGTCGGCGTCGTCGCGGCCATCCTCAACGCCGCGCTCGGCAAGGGCGCGAGCAAGGTCGGGGACTGCATCGCCGGCGCCACCGCGTCCAAGACCTGCTAGGCGCAGTCCCTTCAGTGACCGAAGCCGTGAACCGCTGCGCAGCCCGGCTGCGCGACGCCGTACGCCGCAGGGCGGAGGCCGCCTCCGCCCGCGGTGACTCCGGCATGACCGCGATCGAGTTCGTCTTCCTCACCCCGATCCTGTTCTTCATGATCTTCGCGACGGTGCAGTTCGCCCTGTACTCCTTCGCGGACCAGGTGGCACAGGCCGCCGCCCAGGCGGGTGCGCGCGAGGCCCGGGCGTCGGCGGACGCCGACCCGGGCGGCTGGCGGGGCAAGGCGCGCAGTTCGGCGGACAGCTACATCGACCAGTTGGGGCCGCAGCTGGTGCTCCGGCCGAACATCGTGGTCGACCAGCCGGCGGCGAACACGGTGCGGGTCGTGATCACGGCGAACGTGCCCAGCATCGTTCCCGGCCTCGACCTGACCGTCCACGCGCAGTCGAGCGGGCCGGTCGAGCGGTTCGTACAGGACGGGGGATGAGGTTCCGATGAGTCATCGGACACGGCAGCGGGTGCGCGACATGGTGCGCGGCCCGGTGCGCGACCGGGGTGGCCGGGTGGGCGGCGGCGCGGGCGATCGGGGCGACCGGGGGATCTCGACCATCGAGGTGGTCATCATCGCCCCCGTCTTCTTCCTCTTCATCCTCGTCCTCGTCGCCTTCGGCCAGCTCGCCCAGGGCCGCGGCGCCGTCGACGGAGCCGCCCGCGACGCCGCCCGCGCCGGGTCCATCCAGAAGAGCCGGGACGTCGCCATGGCCGAGGCGGTCAGGGCCGCCGAGGCCAACCTGAGCGACGTGTGCGCCGGGCCGGTCTCCGTGAACAAGACCAGCGCGGGCTTCGAGCCCGGCGGGTTCTTCACCGTGGAGGTCAGCTGCGAGATCCGGGGCCTGGCCATGCTCGGCCTCGACGTCCCGACCCGGATCAGCGGCCACGCCACGTCCTCGCTCGACCCCTTCCGGAGGGCGGCATGAAGGCACTCCACGGGCTGCGGGCCCGGCTCGCGGTCCGCGGGGCGGGCCTCGACGACCGGGGCTCCGGCGCCGGCGCGCTCATCATCTTCAGCATCCTCTTCCTGGCCCTGGCCGCCTTCGTCGTCGACGGCGGCATGGCGATCTCCCAGCGGGAGCGGGCGGCGGACATCGCCGAACAGGCCGCGCGGTACGCCGCGCAGGACATCGACCGCGCCGCCCTGTACGCGGGTTCGGGCGGCGCCCCGATCAACTTCGAGAACTGCGGGGCCCGGGTCCGCGTCTTCGCCCAGGAGGCGAAGCTGTCGGGGCCGGACGTGGCCGCCGCCGGCTGCGTCTCCGCCAACGCCCAGCGGGTGCAGGTCGAGATCCGGCTGACCTACCGGCCCGTACTCGGCCTGTACCACCGCGGACCGGTCACGGTGCGCGGCCGGGCGGTCGCCGAGTCCGTGACCGGATGACCCGGCCGGAGCAGCCCCCGTCCCCGTACCGCCCCACCGACCTCTCCACACAGGAAGCCGCCATGGCACGCAGAACCCCCCGCACGAGCGCCGCACCGAGGCCGCGGCGCACCTTCGGCGACTTCGTCAAGGCGTTCCTCGCGTTCCTCGCGCTGGCCGTGCTCGTGTTCGGCGTCCCGGTGGCGCTCGCGTCCCAGGTCGGCTGGCCGCTGCCCGACGAGGTGCCCTCGCTGGACATGCTCCGCGAGCAGATCACGGTCAACACCTTCATCCACGTACTGACCGTGGTGGTGTGGCTCGCCTGGGCCCAGTTCACCGCCTGCGTCCTCGTCGAGGTCAAGGCCGCCGTCTCCGGCTTCGGCATGCCCGCACGGGTCCCCGCCGCCGGAGCGAGCCAGGCCCTCGCCCGGCAGCTCGTCGCCGCCCTGCTGCTGGTCACCGCCGGCGCGGCCAGCTTCACCCCCGGCCTCTCCCAGCTCGGCCAGGCGCTGGAGGACCAGCCGCGCCCCGGCGTGGCCGCCTCCGCCCAGCTGACCCCGGGACAGCAGGCGCAGCAGGCCGCCCAGGACCGGGCCGCCGAGCAGGCGGAGTCCGACCGGCAGGCTGCCGAGCAGGCCCGCGAGGACGGGACGAAGTTCTACCGGATCCAGCCGCCCGAGGGCCGCCACCACGACTCGCTGTGGGAGATCTCCGAGCGCCACCTCGGCGACGGCCGCCGCTACTCCGAGATCTACGAGCTCAACAAGGACCGGGTGCAGCCCGACGGGGAGAAGCTCTCGAAGGCGAGCCTGATCCGGCCCGGCTGGATCATGGAGATGCCCGCCGACGCCTACGGCGGCGACCTCGTGCAGATGCCGGACGAGGCGCCCCAGGTGTCCGAGAAGGTGCGCGGGCAGATCCTGGAGTACTCCAAGAGCGGCGACCACCCGCAGGCCGCCGCCGACACCTCGCGGGGCGGGTCCGCCCAGGGCGGCTCCGGCACCGCGACCGGCGCCGTCGACACCGACACCACGCAGTTCGTCCTCCCCAAGGACTGGGCCACCCAGGACCGGTCCGGCGCCGCGCAGGTCTCCGACACCGCGATCGGCTCCGCCGACAGCGGCGCCTCGGCCGCAGCCGCCGACGACTCCTCCTTCGGCCTGCCCGAGGCCCTCCTCGCCTCCCCGCTGCTCGCCGCCGGACTCCTGGCCGCGCTCGGCCGCCGCCGGCGCACCGCCCTGTGGCAGTCCGCGATGGGCGCCGTCACCGGGCGCGGGGCCACCCCGCCGCCCGCCCCCACGGGCGAGGCCGCCAACGTCCAGGACGCGCTGTTCGTCGGCGCAGACCCGGCGGCCGTACGCCGCCTCGACCACGGCCTGCGCGGCCTGTCCGAGGCCCTCGCCGCCGCCTCCCGCCCGCTGCCCACCGTGTACGCGGCCTGGCTGGCCGGCGGCGAGATCCACCTGCAGCTCGGCGACGGCGAGGCCGCCCCGCCCGCGCCGTGGCAGCAGGGCCAGGACCACACCGTCTGGCGCCTGGACCAGGCCTCCGCCGAGGCGGCCCCGGCGGGCACGACGGCGGCCCCCTACCCGGGACTGGTCAGCCTCGGCACCCTCGACGGCAACCGGCTCCTGCTCAACCTGGAATCCGTACCCGGCATGGTCTCCCTGACCGGAGCGGACGAGGACCGGGCCGCGGTCATGTCCTCGATCGCCGCCGAACTGGCCACCAACGGCTGGTCGGACCGCCTGACGGTCACCCTGGTCGGATTCGGCGAGGAGCTCACCGCCCTCGCCCCCAGCCGGCTGCGGCACCTGCCGGGCATCGACGACCTGATCCCGGTCATGACCGCCGAGAGCCGCCAGCGCTCCTCCGCGCTCGGCGCGGCGGGCCACGACTCCGTCCTCACCGGCCGCACCGGGCACGCCCAGGAGAACCGCTGGGCGCCGCACCTCGTACTGATCGCCGCCGAGCCGACCGAGGCCCAGGCCGCGGAGCTCGCCGCACTCGGAACGGGCGCGGCCCGCCTGGGCATCGGCTACCTCCTCGGCACGCCGACGAAGAACCTCCCCGGCGCGGTCTGGGAGCTGGAGATGACCTCCGACGGCCGGCTCCTCGCCCCGGTCCTGGGCCTCGAACTCCGGGCCCAGACGCTGCCCCGGGCCCAGCACGAGGCGGTCGTCCAGCTCTTCCGCGACGCCGACGGCCAGACCGGCCACGACCCGAACCCCGACCCTGGCTCCGCCCCGCCGTTCCTCGTCGACGTCACCGAGCAGGGACGCCCGGCGGTCTACGCCCGCCTCATGGGCCCCTTCGAGATCATCGGCCTCGACGCCCCGGACCCGGACCGCGCGGCCCTGATGGCCGAGGCGCTGGCCCTGTGCCTGCTGCACCGCGAGGGCGTCAACCCCCGGGTGCTCGCCGCCGCCCTGTGGCCCCGCGGCGTCGGCGACGACGTCCGCGACGCGCTCGTCGAGCGGCTGCGGGAATGGCTCGGCACCGACCCGGACGGCACCCCGAGGCTGCGCTCCGGCGCCGCCGGCCGGCTCACCCTGGCCCCGTCCGTCGTCAGCGACCTCGACGTGCTGCGGTCGCTGCACCACGAGGCGACGCAGGGCCGCGGCGCCCGCAACCCGAACGTCCGCGAGCGGATGCTCACCGACGCGCTGGGCCTCGTCCGCGGCGGCCTGCTGCCGGACCGGCCCGCGGGACGGTACGGGTGGCTCGCGCACGAGATCGTCGACGCGCAGCTGCCGCTGCTGGTGTCCGAGGTCGCCCTGAGCCTGTCCGAGCACCAGCTGGGCAAGGACCGGCCCGAGCAGGCCGTCGCGGCGCTCTCCAGCGCCCTGTCCCTGTCGCCCGCCGACGAGCGCCTGTGGAACGAGCTGCTGAGGGCCACGCACGCCACCGGCGACACGGGCCGCCTCACCGCGCTCGCCGCCACGCTCACCACCCGCGCCGCCGAGCTCGGCGGCGGCCGGGGCCTGCCCCCGCGCACCGCCGCCCTCCTCGACGAGCTGCTGCCGTCCTGGCGCGGCGACGGCGCGGCGGCGGGCTGACGGGGTGGACGCCACGGCGGCCCTCGCCGCGGCCGGCGACGCCACGGCGGTCCTCGTCGTGGCCGGCGCCGCGCTGTGGGGCGCCGCCACGGGTCTCCTCGTACCGCGCGCCGCGTACCGGCTCTCCGTCCCCCCGCGGGAGCCGTGGCGCTCCGGCTGCCCGGCCGGCCACCCGCTGTCCGGACCGGGCGGCGGCTGGCTGGGCCGCGCCACGTGCCCGGCCTGCGGCCCGGGGAGCCGGCCCTACGCCCCGGCCCCGGTCGCGGCCGTGCTCGGCGCGGCGGTCTGCGCGACCCTGGCGGCCGCCGCGGGGGTGCGCCCCGAACTGCTCGTGTGGCTGGCCCTCGCGCCCTTCGCCGTGCTGCTCGCCCTCGTCGACCGGGCGGTGCACCGGCTGCCCGACGTACTGACCCTGCCCCTCGCCGCCGCGACGGCGGCCGGCCTCGGCCTGGCCGCGCTGCTGCCGGGCACGGCCGGGGACTGGCCGAGGGCCCTGCTCGGCGGTCTCGCCCTCGGCGCCTGCTACTTCACGCTCTTCCTCATCAACCCCCGCGGCATGGGCTTCGGGGACGTCAAGCTCGCCCTCACCCTGGGCCAGGTCCTGGGCTGGTACGGCTGGCCCGTGCTCTTCGCCGGCACCTTCGCCGCCTTCCTCGCGGGTGCGGTCCACGGCCTGGGCCTGATGGTGCTGCGCGGCGCGGGCCGCAAGGCCGCCATGCCCTTCGGCCCGTTCATGCTGGCCGGCGCGCTGGCGGGCGTCGTCTACGCGGCGGCGACCGGCTCCCCGTAGGACGGCGCCGGCCGGAGCCGGGGCCTGGCGGGGGGTGTGCGGGAGACCGTCCCGACCGCTGGCGTAGGCTGGATCGGTCCGGACCTTGACACACCGCCGAAAGGTGACGCACCGGTGACCGACCAGGCCGCTCTCCAGTCTGTCCTCGACCGCGCCGCCGCGGGGGGCCGGATCACCAGGGAAGAGGCGCTCGACCTCTACCGCCACGCGCCGCTGCACGCCCTCGGCCAGGCCGCCGACGCGGCGCGGCGCCGCCGCTACGCCGGTACCGAGCACATCGCGACGTACATCATCGAGCGGAACATCAACTACACCAACGTGTGCGTCACGGCGTGCAGGTTCTGCGCCTTCTACGCGGCCCCCAAGGACACCGCGAAGGGCTGGTCGCGCGGACTCGACGACATCCTGCGCCGCTGCGCGGAGACCGTCGAACTCGGCGGCACGCAGATCATGTTCCAGGGCGGGCACCACCCCGACTACGGCGTCGAGTACTACGAAGAGCACTTCGCCGCCATCAAGAAGGACTTCCCGCAGCTGGTCATCCACTCCCTCGGCGCGTCCGAGGTCGAGCACATGGCCAGGATCTCCGGGGTCTCCGCCGAGGAGGCCATCCGCCGCATCCACGCCGCCGGGCTCGACTCCTTCGCGGGCGCCGGCGCCGAACTCCTCCCGGCCCGGCCGCGCAAGGCGATCGCCCCGCTCAAGGAGTCCGGCGAGCGCTGGCTGGAGATCATGGAGATCGCCCACCGGCTGGGCGTGGAGTCCACCTCCACCATGCTGATGGGCACCGGCGAGACCAACGCCGAGCGCATCGAGCACATCGCGATGATCCGCGACACCCAGGACCGTACGGGCGGCTTCCGCGCCTTCATCCCGTACACCTACCAGCCCGAGAACAACCACCTCAAGGGCCGCACCCAGGCGACGATCTTCGAGTACCTGCGCATGATCGCCATCGCACGCCTCTTCCTCGACAACATCGCCCACATCCAGGGCTCCTGGCTCACCGTCGGCAAGGAGGCGGGCCAGCTCTCGCTGCACTACGGCGCGGACGACCTCGGCTCCATCATGCTGGAGGAGAACGTCGTCTCCTCGGCCGGCGCCAAGCACCGCTCCAACCGCCAGGAGATCATCGACCTGATCCGCAAGGCGGGCCGCACCCCGGCGCAGCGCGCGACCACCTACGAGCACCTCCTGGTGCACGACGACCCGGCGAACGACCCGGTCGACGACCGGGTGGTCTCGCACATCTCCTCGACCGCCATCGAGGGCGGCACGGCCCACCCCGAGCTGAAGCTCATCTCCACGAACTGACCGCCGCCCCGAGCCGGACTGCCGCCGATGCTGACGCTCCACGCCGCCCAACTCCTCGTCCCCGGGCCGGGATCCGCGCCCCTGCCCGGCGGCGCCGTCCTCGTCGACGGCGACCGGATCGCCCGCCTCGGGCCGTACGAGGAGCTCGGCGCGGCCCATCCGCACGCCCGCACCCGCCGCTGGCAGGGCGTCCTGACGCCGGGGCTGCTCGTGCGCGGCGCGGACACGCTGCTGGAGCGGACGTACTACCCCGACGATCCGTACGAGGTCGCCGAGCTCGGCGCCGAAGCGGTCACCGGCCGCGAGGCGCTGGACGCCCTGGACCTCACCGCGGCGCGCTGGGGCCACAGTGCGCGGCGCGGCACGCAGAAGCTGCTGGCGCGCGGGGTGGTGGCGGTGGCCGGCCGTTTTTCGATCCCGGCGGTGCGGACGGCGGTGGCCCGCTCCGGGCTGGCGATCCTGCCGCCGGCCCCCTTCGAGGGGCCGCCTGAGCTGGACCCGTTCGCCGGCCGGGAGGCGGCCGAGCAGGCTTTCCACGGGAGGCTGGACGAGGGGGGCCCGGCGCGGTTCGCGGTGTTCGCCGCCGAGGATCCGCGGGAGCTGCTCGCGCGCGGCGCGACCAGCTGCGTGGCCACGGTCATCGGGGGCAGGCTGCTGCACCGCCGGCGCTGACCGCCGACGGGGCGGGGCCGGCCGCTGCGGGCGCCGTCGGTACGGGCGCCGTCGATGCGGGCTCCGTCGCTGCGGGCGCCGTCGATGCGGGCTCCGCTGATACGGGCTGCGCCGGTGCGGCGGGCTCCGCCGACGCGGGCGCCCCGCCCGGCACGGGGCGCGTGCCCGCGCCCTCCCGGGCGAGCGCGGACAGCAGGCAGGCCTGCAGGCGGCTGATCCCGCCCAGCTTCGCCCGTATGTTCACGACGTGGAACTTGACCGTGCTGACGGACAGTTGGAGCTCGGCCGCGAGCTCCGCGTTGGAGGCCCCGGTGGCCAGGCACAGGAACACGGCCGACTCCTGCTCGGTCAGCTGGGCGTCGCGCGGCTCCCGCCCCGGCTCCCGCCCCTCCTCGTAGGAGGGGAACCAGGCGGGGACGCTGAAGCTGACGACGCGCACGGTTGACCACTCCTCGCCCCCGGCCGGCCCGATGCGGTGGCCCGGCTCTCCGCCCTAGGGGACGCGCGGACCGGACAGGTAGGTTCCGTTCACGTCGTGCGGCCAGGCGTTGGCCTTGCAGCCGAGCAGCCCCTTGATCTGCTGCATCATCGCGGGAGCGGGCTGTCCCGGACCCGGACAGGTCTCGTGCTCCCGCCCGATCTCGTGCCCGACCTCGTGGTTGATGATCAGCGCCCGGTACTCCTCCACCGGCCCGTCGAACTGCGGCGATCCCTCCTGCCAGCGCTTGAGGTTCACCACGACGGTGTGGCCCGCCCGGCAGTTCGTCTCGCCGATCAGCTCGGGCGTGACCACGTCGCACAGCCGGTTGGTGGTCGTGGGCGTCGCGATCTTCACGGTGAAGTCCACCGGCTGGCCGGCCCCGACGAGCTGGAACCCGTACGCGGGGTCCCTGGTCCAGCCGCGCGGATCCCCGAGGATCGCCTCGATGGAGCGCGCCGCGGCCTCCGGGTCCACTCCGCTGCCCTCCTCGACCTCCACGCGCCAGCGCAGCGCCGGACCCTTGCCCTGGGCGTTCCCCACCGTGCCGGAGCCCTTGAAGGTGCCCGGGCCCGAGGCCGGCACCGCGGTGGCCGCGGGGCTCTGGGCCGCGGGCGGCGAGGTCGGGCCCGGCGCGGGCTGCGCCGGGACGGCCGAGGGGCTCGCGGGCGCCGTCGACCGCTGGCCGCCCTGCGGGTCCGGGGCGGAACCGCCGTCGCCGGCCTCCCCGTCCGGGGCCTCCTGGGCGCCCGCCGGCGGACGGCCGTCCGCCTTCGCCCCGCCCTCGTCCCCCGGAACCAGCGCGTACGCGGTCGCCGACAGCGCGACGAGCGTCACCGAACCGAGGAGCAGAGTGCGTCGCAGCCGTCGCTGCCGCTCGGCCCGCCGCCTGGCGCGCGGGCTGGGGGAGCGACCGGTGGAATGGCCTGCCGGCATCGTGAAGCTTTCTGTTCGAGGCGGCCCCTGCCGGACCGGCCACTGCGTCGGGGCCCCTGATCCGGTGGGTGACCCTCACCGGGCCGCACTCCGCCCCAGTCAACGTGACGCCTGGGGAGGGGAGTAACTGGCCTTCGGGCCAGTTGTCCGCATACCCCGCCCACGGGGGGCGGGCGGCAAGCCTATCGACAGATGATCACAGCGGACCCGCCGGGGGACCGGCAGGGCGGCGCCGGGGCCGTGCCGGGCGGGGCGGCCTGAGAGGATGGGGGCGTACCCGCCGATCCGCAGCGCACACCGAGGGGCGAACACCAGTGACAAGGGCTTCCCTGGACAAGCAGCCGCACGAAGTCGCCTCCATGTTCGACGGAGTCGCCGCGAACTACGACCTCACCAACGACGTCCTCTCCCTGGGCCAGGCCCGCCTCTGGCGCAAGGAGGTCGCCAAGGCGGTCGCCGCGCGCCCCGGGCACACGGTCCTCGACCTGGCCGCCGGTACGGCGACCTCCTCGCTGCCCTTCGCCGCCACCGGCGCGTACGTCGTCCCCTGCGACTTCTCCCTCGGCATGCTCCGCGAGGGCAAGAAGCGCAACCCGTGGCTCCCCCTGACCGCCGGCGACGCCACGAAGCTGCCGTTCAAGGACGACGCCTTCGACTCCGTGACGATCTCCTTCGGCCTGCGCAACGTCCAGGACACCGATGCCGCCCTGCGCGAGCTGTACCGGGTCACCAAGCCCGGCGGCCAGGTCGTGATCTGCGAGTTCTCGCAGCCCGTGTGGGCCCCCTTCCGGACCGTCTACGTCGAGTACCTGATGCGCGCCCTGCCGCCGGTGGCCCGCGCCGTGTCCTCCAACCCCGACGCGTACGTGTACCTCGCCGAGTCCATCCGCGAGTGGCCCGACCAGCCGGCGCTGGCCGCGCTGCTGCAGAAGGCCGGCTGGGGCAAGGTCGCCTGGCGCAACCTGAGCGGCGGCATCGTGGCCCTGCACCGCGGCGTCAAGGCGTAGCAGGCGGTGGAGGCCGGGCCCTTCGACTACGCGGAGCTGCTGGAGCGGATCGCGGCGGACATCGCCCCGCTGATCGGCAGCGGTACGCCCGCCGAGTACATCCCGGCGCTCGCGACCGTGGACCCCGGCCGGTTCGGGATGGCGCTGGCCGACCTCGACGGCAACGTCTTCGGGACGGGGGACTGGCGGACCCCCTTCTCCGCCCAGTCGATCACCAAGGTGTTCGCGCTCGCTCTCGCGCTCGCCGAGGGCGGCGACAGCCTGTGGGAGCGGGTGGGCCGGGAGCCGTCGGGCAACCCGTTCAACTCGCTCGTGCAGCTGGAGTACGAGAACGGCATCCCGCGCAACCCGTTCATCAACGCGGGCGCCCTCGTGGTGACCGACCGGCTCCAGACCCTGACCGGTGACGCGAGCAGCGAACTGCTGGAGTTCCTGCGCCAGGAGAGCGGCAACCCCGGCCTCGGCTTCGACGCGGAGGTGGCCGCCTCCGAGCAGGAGCACGGTGACCGCAACGCGGCCGTGGCCCACTTCATGGCCTCCTACGGGAACATCGACAATCCGGTGCCCGCGCTGCTGGAGCACTACTTCTGGCAGTGCTCCATCGAGATGAGCTGCGCCGACCTGGCCCTGGCCGGCCGCTTCCTGGCCCGGCACGGACTGCGCGCGGACGGCTCGCGGCTGCTGACGCGCAGCGGCGCCAAGCAGATCAACGCGGTGATGCTGACCTGCGGGACGTACGACGCGGCGGGCGAGTTCGCCTACCGGGTGGGCCTGCCGGGCAAGAGCGGCGTGGGCGGCGGCATCGTCGCCGTCGTCCCCGGCCTGTGCACCCTGGCGGTCTGGAGCCCCGGCCTGGACGCCCGCGGCAACTCGGTGGCCGGCGTAGCCGCCCTGGACCGCTTCACGACCCTGACCGGCCTCTCGGTCTTCTGACCCCGCCCGCGGGAGAAGGAGTGATCGTCGATGACCAGCCGAGGCGGCGCGCGCCGGCCGAAGTACCAGCAGATCGCTGATGTGCTGAGGTCCGCTGTGCAGGCGGGCGAGTACGGCCCGGGTGACCGCCTGCCGGGCGAGAACGACCTGATGGCCGCCTACGGCGTCGCCCGGATGACCGCGCGTCAGGCCCTGGGCGTGCTGCGCAACGAAGGCCTCGCGGAGGCGCGGAAGGGTGCCGGCGTTTTCGTCCGGGCCTTCAAGCCCCTGCGACGGCACGGCATCCAGCGCCTGGCGCAGGAGCGGTGGGGCTCCGGGCGCTCCGTCTGGTCCGCCGACACGGGGGACCGCGAGCTTGTCGTCGACCAGGTCGACGTGGGCGAGGAGGAAGCACCGGACCGCATCGCCGACGTCCTCGGCATCCCCGCCGGGTCCCGCGTGTGGGCGCGACGCCGCCGCTTCGTGCTGGACGGCAAGCCGGTGCTCTTCGCGACGTCGTACCTGCCGGCGGACGTCGTTTCCGGTTCCGCCGTCACCGAGCTCGACACCGGCCCCGGTGGGACGTACGCGAGGCTGGCCGAGCTGGGGCACGAGCCCGTCCACTTCCGCGAGGAGATCCGCTCCCGGATGCCCTCGGCCGACGAGGCCGAGCGGCTCGCGCTCTCCCTCGGCACCCCGGTCATCCAGATCGTCCGCACCGCGTTCACCGCCGACGGCCGGGTCGTCGAGGTCAACGAGATGACCCTGGACTCCGCGTCCTACGTGCTGGAGTACGACTTCGACGCCTAGCGCCGTGGCCGCGGGACCACCCGCCCGCCCCCGCCCCCCAGGGGCGCGGGGGCCGGAGGTCAGGGGTGGGTCAGGTCCAGTTCGTAGCGGCGGGCGTAGCGGGTGCCGTTCGGGAGGGGGAAGCGGGCGGCCAGCGGCATGCCCAGCCGTTCCGCCACCGCGATGGACCGCGCGTTCGCGTCGTCGATCATCGCCACCACCCGCGGCACCCCGGCCGACCGCACCCGCTCCAGCGTGGCCAGCGCCGCCGCGTACGCGTACCCGCGCCCCCACGCCCCGCGCGCCAGCCGCCAGCCGATCTCGATCTCCCCCACCGGACCCCACGCCTTGGCGCGGGGCCAGGGCTGCGCCCCGGTGAAGCCGATCACCGCGCCCTCCTCGTCCAGCAGCGTCCACAGGCAGTAGCCGAGCTGCGCGTCGTGCATGCGCTGGCGGGCGGTGATCTCCTCGTACGCCGACAGCTCCGCGGGCCCGCCGAGGAACTCCATCACGTCGGGGTCGTCGAACGCCCGGTGCCAGGCGTGCGCGTCCTCGTCGGTGGGCACGCGCAGCCGGACGGAGGGCAGCGGCCGCGTCCGCGAGGCGTGCGCGCCGGCCGGGCCGGCCGGGCCGGGTGAGCCGGTCGGGCCGGGTGAGCCGGTCGGGCCGGGTGAGCCGGTCGGGCCGGTCGGGCCGGTCGGGCTGATCGAGCTGGGTGAGCTGGTCAAAGGGACGGCCCTTCTGATCGCGGTCTCTCTCGCTGCATAGACTGCACAGGTCCGGTGTCTTTGGGCACCCCTTATCGAGTATCGAGCCTTCGGGAGACACCGCAGTGACCGAGCCCCTCTCCGAACACTCCGCGGACGTCATCGTCGTCGGAGCCGGTCCCGCCGGCTCGACCACCGCCTACTACCTCGCCAAGGCCGGACTGGACGTCCTGCTGCTGGAGAAGACGGCATTCCCCCGCGAGAAGGTCTGCGGCGACGGCCTGACCCCGCGCGCCACCAAGCAGCTGGTCGCGATGGGCATCGACATCTCCGAAGAGGCCGGCTGGCTCCGCAACAAGGGCCTGCGCATCATCGGCGGCGGCCAGCGGCTCCAGCTGGACTGGCCGGAACTCGCCTCCTTCCCTGACTACGGACTCGTCCGCAAGCGCGACGACTTCGACGAGACCCTGGCCCGCCAGGCGCAGAAGGCCGGCGCCCGGCTGTACGAGCGGTGCAACGTCGGCGAGCCCGTCCGCGACCCGCGCACCGGCCACATCACCGGCGTGCAGGCGAAGCTCGGCGAGGAGAAGACCCCGGTCACCTTCAGCGCGCCGCTGGTCGTCGCGGCCGACGGCAACTCCTCGCGGCTGTCCCTCGCCATGGGCCTGCACCGGCGCGAGGACCGGCCGATGGGTGTCGCGGTACGGACGTACTTCACCTCCCCCCGGCACGACGACGACTACCTGGAGTCCTGGCTGGAGCTGTGGGACCGGCGCGGTGCGCAGGACCGGCTGCTGCCCGGCTACGGCTGGATCTTCGGCATGGGCGACGGCACGTCCAACGTCGGTCTCGGCATCCTCAACTCCTCCTCCGCCTTCAAGGAGCTGGACTGGCGCGAGGTCCTCAAGGCCTGGTGCGCGTCCATGCCGGAGGACTGGGGCTACACCCCCGAGAACATGACGCAGCCCATCCGCGGCGCGGCCCTGCCGATGGCCTTCAACCGGCAGCCGCACTACACCAAGGGCCTGCTGCTGGTCGGTGACGCGGGCGGCCTGGTCAACCCGTTCAACGGCGAGGGCATCGCGTACGCCATGGAGTCGGGCCAGATCGCGGCCGACGTCATCGTGCAGGCGCACGCCCGGGCGACCCCGGCGCAGCGCGAACTGGCGCTGCACAGCTATCCGAAGGTGCTCAAGGAGACCTACGGCGGCTACTACACGCTGGGCCGCGCCTTCGTGAAGCTGATCGGCAACCCGAAGGTCATGAAGGTCGCCACGCAGCGCGGCCTGACGCATCCGGTGCTGATGAGGTTCACGCTCAAGATGCTGGCCAACCTCACCGACCCGACGGGCGGCGACGCGGCGGACCGCATCATCAACGGCCTCTCGAAGGTGGCTCCCCGCGCGTGATCGTGCAACCGGGACGGCACAGCAGCCCCTGAACAGCGAGGTCACAGTCTACGGCGAGAGTCCTTTCGCGCCGTAGGCATGAATCCGCCCGCCGGCCACAAGGGCACCGACGGGCGGACAGGGGCGTTCGCGAGGTCTACGACCAACCGTGCTCGGTGAGTACCTCGGCACCCTTGAGATAGCCGTACAGACCCGCAGCGGGGTACTCGATGAGATCCTCGGGCAGAGCGTCGACGGGGAACCAACGAAGCGCTAGGCACTTCTCGGGCTCGCGGTTCCGGGGCTCGCCGTCCCACTCTGTCGCGAGGAAGAACAGTCCGATCCGCTCGACGGTTTCGCTCTGCTTGTGGTGCACGGTGTGTACGAGGCACAGGTGCTCGGGGGCGACCGTGACCCCGGTTTCTTCCCACAGCTCCCGGGCGGCGCCGACTGTGAGGGGCTCGGCCTGGTCCAGCTTGCCGGAGGGTGCGTGCCACCGGCCGTGGCCGTACGGTCCGCCGCGCTGCGAGAGCAGGATCATGTCGCCGTCGCGCAGGATCACGTGCGTGTCGATGACGGGTGTTGCGGGTGTGGGGCTCATGGGTTCACCGTGTGGTCGTCGGGCTGCTGGGGCTGTCTCGGGACGCTACTCCGTGCGGAGGTAGCGCGTCGGCGATTCGGCGTGCTACGTCCGTTGGGGCGGTTGCGGTGGAGTCGAGTACGAGCACCTGTACGCCCATGCCCATGAGGGTCTGTGTCGCCTCGGCGTAGAGGTCGATCTCGCGGCTCGGGGCGCCCGGGTCGTAGTGGAAGCGGTGGCGTACGCCGCGCTTCTTGAGGCGGGCGGCAATCGTGTCCGGTTCGGCAGTGAGGATCACGGCGAGGTCGGGCAGCATGATCTCGCGGTTCAGGTCGAGCACGAACTGCTCGCTCACGCCGTCGAGGCGTTGCAGGACAAGCGACGAGGCGAGATAGCGGTCGCTGATGACGGTAAAGCCGGCTTCCCGCATCGGCCGCAGCTCGACCTCGACGTGCTCGTACCGGTTGGCGGCGACGAGGCAGGCGAGGGCGTGCCCGGTGAGGAACGCGGCGCTCGTGCGGGTGAACTGCCCCAGGGCGCTTCCGCTCGGCTCGGCGGTGCGGAAGACGGGCCGGCCGTCGTTCCGCAGCAGGCGGTCGAGTTCTTCGAGGGTGGTGGATTTTCCGACGGCGCTCGGGCCGTCGACCGTGATGAACAGGCCGGGGCCGGTCATGCGGCGATCCCCATTCGGTTCCGGGCGTGCTGCTCGCGGGTGAGCATGGCGAGGGTCGAGCGCAGCTTGCGCAGGGGGACCGTGCCGAACTGGATGCCGACGGAGAAATTGAACTCGTCGCGGGCGCGCATCGACTCGTCGGCGCCGTCCGCGGTGAGGTCGATGTCGGAGTACGCGAGCAGCTTGTCGGGGTGGTGGCCGGCCTTGATCAGGGTGTCCCAGATCGGGGTACCGGGGTAGGGGCGGAACTCGAAGACGCTCGCGCGGAAGTTGCCGGGGAGCTTGTCGGTGAGGGTCCACAGGTGGTGGATATGGCGCACGGTCGCTTCGAGGTCCTCGTGAGTCTCCCCCGGGTAGCCCAGGATGAAGTACCCCTTCACGTTGATGCCGTGCGAGAGCAGTCGGTCGGTCACTTCCCCGGTCATCCCGGCTGTGATCCGCTTGTCCATCCCGGCGAGAACGCGGTCGCTTCCGGACTCGATACCGAGAGCGACCTCGCGCAGCCCGTTGGCCTTGAGGGTTGCGTGCATGGCCTTGTCGAGGCGCGAGAACACGTTGATCCGGCCGGTGGCGTCCCACAGGTACCGGTCGCCGATCCGGTGTTCCGCGAAGGCTTTCATCTGCGGGACGATCACCCGTTCGGCGCCGAGGAACAGGTCGTCGACGAACCGGTACGCGGTCGTTCCGCAGGTGGCGTTCAGGTGGTCGAGTTCGGTGACGATGCCCTCGGGCGATCGAGCCCTGATCTTGACGTCGGGGTTCGCGGAGACGGCGGCGCCGCAGAATCCGCAGTCGTACGGGCACCCCCTGCTGCCGACGATGTTTGCCTCGGTTCGGCCGTCGTCGGCGAGGTAGGGGTCCTGCGGGAGGAACGCACGGTTCACGAGGGGTAGGGCGTCGATGTCCGGACCGAGCCACTGGGCGGTGTTGCCGTGCGCGATGCCGGCGCCGTGCGTGCCGAGCAGGCGGTCGCGCCACATGACCCCGGGCAGTTCGGCGCGGCGGCGCTCGTCGGAGAGCAGGGCGGCGACGCGGGTCTCGCCCTCGCCGATGACGAGGGCGCGTAGGTTCCGCATGCGGGGGTCGTCGAGGATGCGGGCGGGCATGGCTCGGGCGTGGTGTCCGCCGACCATGACGGCGATGCCGGGGTCGAGGAGTTCGGCGATCCGGGCCGACATCTCGTACGTGGGGGCGAGGAGGTTCATGCCGACCCATCGGGGGCGGACGGTGTTGATCAGTTGGGCGGTTTCCTCGACACCGAGGCCGTGTGCTTCGGCATCCAAGACGCCGACGTTGAACCCTCCGACTTCCTGCGCGTAGGTGGCGATGTATGCCATGCCGAGCACGGGCAGGGTGTAGTCGTTGGTCCGGGGCCGCAGGCCGTAGTCGCGCAATGGGGCGTTGACGAACAGGGCATCGAGTACGTGGTTCGGGTCGGCGCCGGCGATGAGGTCAGGGGTGGTGCGGTGTTCCTCCTGGGCGGGTGATACGGGCATGGCTCCCCCATGTGAGAGTGAAGAGGGTCAGGGCGTGCAGTTGGCTGCGGGTGGGTGCCCATCGGCGCCACAGGGCCTCGAACGGCTTCTCGTCGTCGGGCAGGTCGAGGCTGGGCACGGCTCGGCCGGCCCACGTGCGCACGGCGAGGTCGCCGTGCGGGTAGATGGAGTGGTCCCCCGTGAAATCGGCCGCGGCTGCTGCGGCGGTCCACGGGCCGATGTATCGGACCTCGCACAGTTCCTTGACGAGGCTTTCCGGGTCGAGGGTGGCCCAGTGGTCGCCGCGGTCGAGGTAAGCGGTAGCAGCGGCGCGTAGGCCCTTCGCGTTGAACTTGGCGCCGATCGCGGTGAATCCCGCGTCGCTGAGTTCGAGTACGACCTCGGGAGCGGGAGCGAGGGGGAGCGGGCCGGCCGGGGTGTCGCAGGTGCGGCCGTACGCGGCGTAGAACGCGCGGTGCTTCTTGCGGGCCTGTGAGGCGCCGATCACCTGTCGAAGGAGGGCGGTCGTGATCGCGTCCCAGAGCGAGGGGTTCGTGAGCCGTGCGACCGTGCCCAGCGAAACCAATTCGTCGAGCAGCAGGGCCCCCTCGACGGCGGTCGGCAGCTCGACCGCCGATGTGTAGGCGACGGGGGGCTGCTCGCCGGCCTCGGTGTCCAGCGGGCGCAGCAGCAGGTGCTCGCGCTCGGCCTCCCAGTGGGCGAGCCACGGGGCGCCCTGGTGCTCGACGACGCGCACCGGCTCACCGCCCGAAGTTTCGTGCCAACCGGGGTGCTCCGTCATGATCGTGGTACGCATGTGCTCAATTCCCGACGCGGTTGCAGTGGTTGAGATTCATAGTCTGCGCAATGCGTGGGATGAGCGAGAGGAAACAGACAGGCCGCAGCTCGCCACTTGGCGCATGCGTACCTCCCTGCCACGGCTGCTCGGTTGCGTCCTGCCGGACCAGTTTTGCAACGGTGGGCAGGCTGCAACCCCGGGCGGAACCCTGCCGGACGGATCGCTCTGTGGGCAGGGCTTGCGGAGATGGCTCCCCGCGCCTGACGGCTCCACGCCGGGCCGCTCGTCGGACAGCCGAGCGGCCCGGCTCGCGGTGTTCGGCCGTCACACGTGGACGATCCTCACCTTCGGTGAGCCGGGAAGCTCCTCGGCGGCTTTGCACAGCGCCGGGATGTGCGACGTGTCAGACGTGACGAGCAGGACCGGGGGAGTGCAGAGTGCGGCCGTGGCGACCACGAGGGCGTCCACGAGGCCACCCCGGTGGAACCGAGCCGGCTCCGCGGGCCTGGCGGGGCGGCGTGTTCGCGAGAGGGCTGGAGAGGCCTGAGGGCCGGTACTCCGCCCCCGAGCGGGGGAGTACCGGCCCTCAGGGCCCCAGAGCGGTCCCCGGCGGCCCGAGCGGTGCTCAGAGGGCTTGCCGGGGGGCCTGCCGGGCGTCGTGGGACGCCGGGAGGCCTCAGAGGACGCGGACGGCGCCCGTCGGCTTGTCGTAGCTCAGGGAGCGCTCGACGATGCCCGTGCCGGAGTTCTGCGCGCCGACGAACTTGCCGCCGCCGACGTAGACGGCGACGTGGTACGCGCTGCCCTTGGAACCCCAGTAGAGGATGTCGCCCGGCTGCAGGGCGTTCAGGGACACCGACGTGCCGGCCGTGGACTGCGCCTGGGACATGCGCGGCAGGGTGATGCCGGCCTGGCGGTAGGCGGCCTGGACGAGGCCGGAGCAGTCGAACGAGGACGGACCGGTGCCGCCCATCACGTACGCCTTGCCGACCTGCGCGCGGGCGAAGTTGACGATGGCCGCGGCGGAGCCGGTGGCCGGGGCGCTGACGGAGTTCTTGGAGCTCTTGGCCGTGGAGCCCTCGGTGGAGTTGGAGCCGGAGGCGGTGGCGAGGGTGGCGCGGGCCGTGCTGCGGTTGGCGCGCTCGGCCTCGGCCTTGCGGTCGGCCTCTTCCTTCGCCTTCTTCTCGGCGTCGGCCTTCAGCTGGGCGTCTTCCTTGGCCTTCTTCGCCTCGGCGGCGGCGCCGGTGCGGGCGCTCTCCTCCTGGGCGGTCAGCTCGCCCTCGACGGCGGCGGCGCGGGTGTTCTCGGCCGCCTTGGTGACGGCCGAGGAGACCTCGGCGCCCAGGTCCAGGTTGAGGACCGGCATTTCGAGCGTCGTCTCGGCCAGGGGCTCGGCGGTCGGGGACGCGCTCGCGGTGCCGGCCATGGCGAGGGTGCTGAGGACGCCACCGGCAACTCCGGCGCGGACCGCGAGCTTCGAGGCGCTGCGGCGGGGCTTCCGGTGGCTGGGTATGTGAGCGGTGTGGGACATGGGTACAACCGCTATCAGGGGGTCAGGGTTTCCTTCAAGCTACGTGGGGTGCGCCACAGTTAGGAGCGAACCGGGCTAACCGGACGCGCCACGGCGTCTATTGACGCCGTAACGGGCGAAACGGACATGGCTTCACGAGGCTGTGATCATGGGGTTTCAGCATTAAGTCCGTATTGATCCCGGGCCTACCATCCCGGCGCACTGTTGGCCAAGCCCGCTTTCGGTGGCCGGGATTCCGTGTGGCGCAGGTCACAGGTGTGTCTCGCTGTGAGGTAGCTGTGGCCCGGTCGTGACCTCGCTGTGGAGGCGACCGTGACCGACCCCGGGGTGGCGGACGCCCCGGACCCGGCTACCCGCGGCGGCGGCCCCTCATGCCCCGCGACGGCCGGGCCGCCCGCCGGATGCGGCTCGTGAACGGATGCACACGGTCCGCGACCCCGCCCCGCCCGTCCGGGCCCGTGTCCACCTCGCTACCCGGAGCCTCCCCCGACCGGGGGACGCGGATTCCCTTACCACCCGGCATCGGATGGTGCCAATTTGCGTGCAGGGGCCACGATTTGATAGAGCAACCCGCCTTCCACCTGCGACAACGGGGTCGGATGTCACCTTTGGTGATCATGTGGATGCTTCACGTATGAAGATCACCACTCATCGGACTTGATGATCGTTCGTCAGGTGGTGGAGATCACAAACTCGGTCTTGCAACCCGTGTCGCAGATCACAGACGGGCGGGCATAAGATGCGCAGCAGTCCGGCTTGTGAACTGCCTCACATGTACACGATCTTCGCGAGGCGGGGCACGCCCCCGGTCACCGCTGGAGGGGCTCCGGCCGGCGCAGCGGTCCAACGGTCAAGGACGACTGGAAGGAGCGAGGAGCGTGAATGCGTACGCGCCCATCCTCGTGCTCGGCGCCCTCGGCGCAGGGTTTGCGATCTTCTCCGTGGTCATGGCCACGCTGATCGGCCCAAAACGGTACAACCGGGCGAAGCTCGAAGCCTACGAGTGCGGCATCGAGCCGACGCCGTTGCCGGCCGGCGGCGGCCGCTTCCCCATCAAGTACTACCTGACGGCGATGCTCTTCATCGTCTTCGACATCGAAGTTGTCTTCCTGTACCCCTGGGCCGTCACCTTCGACTCCCTGGGGATCTTCGGGCTCGTCGAGATGTTGCTCTTCGTGCTCACCGTCTTCGTCGCCTACGCCTACGTCTGGCGCCGCGGCGGCCTGGAATGGGACTGAGGGGCTGAATTTTCCATGGGACTGGAAGAGAAGCTGCCGAGCGGCTTCCTGCTGACCACCGTCGAACAGGCCGCGGGCTGGGTGCGCAAGTCATCCGTCTTCCCCGCGACCTTCGGCCTCGCGTGCTGCGCCATCGAGATGATGACCACCGGAGCGGGCCGGTACGACCTGGCCCGCTTCGGCATGGAGGTCTTCCGGGGCTCTCCGCGCCAGGCCGACCTGATGATCGTGGCCGGCCGGGTGAGCCAGAAGATGGCGCCCGTGCTGCGGCAGGTGTACGACCAGATGCCGGCTCCCAAATGGGTCATCTCCATGGGGGTCTGCGCATCCTCGGGCGGCATGTTCAACAACTACGCGATCGTCCAGGGCGTTGATCACATCGTCCCGGTGGACATCTACCTGCCCGGCTGCCCGCCGCGGCCCGAGATGCTGATGGACGCGATCCTCAAGCTCCACCAGAAGATCCAGGGCTCCAAGCTCGGCGTGAACCGGGAAGAGGCGGCGCGCGAGGCGGAGGAGGCGGCCCTCAAGGCGCTCCCCATGATCGAGATGAAGGGGCTGCTCCGGTGAGCGAGACCCAAGAGCCCGCGAACGGCGGCAACGGCGGCGACCGAGGCAACGGCGGCAACGTCCCCGCCCCGCGCGACCGCGGCCCCGAGGTCATCGGGGCCCGCAAGGGCATGTTCGGCGCCGAGGCCGGCGGCGACACCAGCGGCTACGGCGGCCTGGTCCGCACCATCGCCCTGCCGGGCGCCTCCGCCCGGCCCTACGGCTCGTACTTCGACGAGGTCGTCGACGAGCTGGAGGGCGCCCTGGAGGAGCAGGACCTGGTCCCGGAGAACGCGATCGAGAAGACCGTGGTCGACCGGGGCGAGCTCACCCTCCACATCGCGCGCGAGCACCTCGTCCGGGTCGCACGCACCCTGCGCGACGACCCGGCCCTGCGCTTCGAACTGTGCACCGGCGTCTCCGGCGTGCACTTCCCCGGCGACAAGGGCCGCGAGCTGCACGCCGTCTACCACCTGCGCTCGCTCACCCACGGCCGGGTGCTGCGGCTGGAGGTCTCCGTCCCGGAGGGCGACCCGCACCTCCCGACGCTCGTCCCCGTCTACCCGACCAACGACTGGCACGAGCGCGAGACGTACGACTTCTTCGGCCTGGTCTTCGACGGCCACCCGGCCCTCACCCGGATCATGATGCCGGACGACTGGCAGGGCTTCCCCCAGCGCAAGGACTACCCGCTCGGCGGCATCCCCGTCGAGTACAAGGGCGCCCAGATCCCGGCTCCCGACCAGCGGAGGTCGTACAGCTGATGTCCACGTCAAACCACGCCTCCGCGCGCGAGACCACCGAAGGCACCGTCTACACCGTCACCGGCGGCGACTGGGACGAGGTCGTCCGGTCGGCCGCCAAGGCCGACGACGAGCGCATCATCGTCAACATGGGCCCCCAGCACCCGTCCACCCACGGAGTGCTCCGCCTGATCCTGGAGATCGACGGGGAGACGGTCACCGAGGCCCGCTGCGGCATCGGCTACCTGCACACCGGAATCGAGAAGAACCTCGAATACCGGAACTGGACGCAGGGCACCACCTTCGTGACGCGCATGGACTACCTGACGCCGTTCTTCAACGAGACGGCGTACTGCCTCGGCGTCGAGAAGCTGCTCGGCATCACCGACCAGGTCCCGGACCGCGCCACGGTCATCCGCGTCCTGCTGATGGAGCTCAACCGGCTCTCCTCCCACCTGGTGTGCATCGCCACCGGCGGCATGGAGCTGGGCGCGACCACGATCATGATCTACGGCTTCCGGGACCGCGAGCTGATCCTCGACATCTTCGAGCTGATCACCGGCCTGCGCATGAACCACGCGTTCGTCCGCCCCGGCGGCCTCGCGCAGGACCTGCCCCCCGGCGCCGTCGACCAGCTGCGCGAGTTCGTCAAGACCATGAAGAAGAACCTGCCGGAGTACGACAAGCTCGCCACCGGCAACCCCATCTTCAAGGCCCGCATGCAGGACGTCGGCCACCTCGACCTGACCGGCTGCATGGCCCTCGGCGCGACCGGCCCCGTCCTGCGCTCCGCCGGCCTCCCGCACGACCTGCGCAAGTCGGACCCGTACTGCGGCTACGAGGACTACGAGTTCGACGTCCCGACCACCGACACCTGCGACTCCTACGGGCGGTTCCTCATCCGGCTGGAGGAGATGCGCCAGTCGCTGCGCATCGTCGAGCAGTGCCTGGACCGGCTGGAGCCCGGACCGGTCATGGTCGCCGACAAGAAGATCGCCTGGCCCGCCCAGCTGGCGATGGGCCCCGACGGACTCGGCAACTCGCTCGACCACATCAAGAACATCATGGGCACCTCCATGGAGGCCCTCATCCACCACTTCAAGCTGGTGACCGAGGGCTTCCGGGTACCGGCCGGCCAGGCGTACGCGGCCGTCGAGTCCCCCAAGGGCGAGCTCGGCGTCCACGTCGTCTCCGACGGCGGCACCCGCCCCTACCGGGTCCACTTCCGGGACCCGTCCTTCACCAACCTGCAGGCCATGGCAGCGATGTGCGAGGGCGGCCAGGTCGCCGACGTCATCGTCGCCGTCGCCTCCATCGACCCCGTGATGGGAGGCGTCGACCGATGACAGACATCTCGCTGGGTATGCCCCAGCTGCCGGCCCCCGACTTTCCGGCGGAGGTGCGCGAGCGCCTCGAAGCGGACGCCAGGGAGGTCATCGCCCGCTACCCCGACAGCCGCAGCGCGCTGCTGCCCCTGCTGCACCTGGTCCAGTCGCAGGAGGGCTACGTCTCGCGCACCGGCGTCCGCTTCTGCGCCGAGGTGCTGGGCCTGACCACCGCCGAGGTCACCGCCGTCTCCACCTTCTACACGATGTACCGGCGCAAGCCGTCCGGGGACTACCAGGTCGGGGTGTGCACCAACACCCTGTGCGCGGTGATGGGCGGCGACGCCATCTTCGACGAGCTCAAGGAGCACCTCGGGGTCGGCAACAACGAGACCACCCCCGACGGCAGGGTCACGCTGGAGCACATCGAGTGCAACGCGGCCTGCGACTTCGCCCCCGTGGTGATGGTCAACTGGGAGTTCTTCGACAACCAGACCCCCGAGTCCGCCAAGGCCATGGTCGACGACCTGCTGGCCGGCCGCCCGGTCGCCCCGACCCGGGGCGCGCCGCTGTGCACGTACAAGGAGACCGCCCGGATCCTGGCCGGCTTCCCGGACGAGCGCGAGGGCGCCGTCGAGGCGACCGGCGGCGCCGGACCCGCCTCCCTGATCGGACTGCGGCTCTCCCGCGGCGAGAGCCCGCACGCCTCGATCGTGCACCCGCGGGGCGAGGCCGGCGGCACAAACGCCACCGAGGGAGGGGAGTGATGTCCGTGTCCACACCGAACGGAAGCCTCGGAGGCACCTCCCGGCCGGACGCCGGAGGAGGCACGAGCCCGGAGAAGCTGCTCGCCCCGGTGCTGTCGGCGTTCTGGGACGAGCCCGAGTCCTGGACGCTGGAGACCTACCGGCGCCACGGAGGCTACGAGGGCCTGCGCAAAGCGCTGGCGATGACGCCGGACGAGGTGATCGCCTACGTCAAGGACTCCGGCCTGCGCGGCCGCGGCGGCGCCGGCTTCCCCACCGGCATGAAGTGGCAGTTCATCCCGCAGGGCGACGGCAAGCCGCACTACCTCGTCGTGAACGCGGACGAGTCGGAGCCGGGAACCTGCAAGGACATCCCCCTCCTCTTCGCCAACCCGCACTCCCTCATCGAGGGAATGATCATCGCCTGCTACGCGATCCGCTCGCAGCACGCCTTCATCTACCTGCGCGGCGAGGTCGTCCCGGTCCTGCGGCGCCTGCACGAGGCCGTGCGCGAGGCGTACGAGGCCGGTTACCTCGGCACGGCCGAACAGCGGGCCGGCAAGGGCCCCGGGAACGGTTTCGACCTCGACATCACGGTGCACGCGGGAGCGGGCGCGTACATCTGCGGCGAGGAGACGGCACTGCTCGACTCGCTCGAAGGCCGGCGCGGCCAGCCCCGGCTGCGCCCTCCCTTCCCTGCCGTGGAAGGGCTCTACGCCTGCCCCACCGTCGTCAACAACGTCGAGTCCATCGCCTCGGTCCCCGCGATCCTGAACAAGGGCAAGGACTGGTTCAAGGCGATGGGCACGGAGAAGTCCCCCGGGTTCACGCTCTACTCCCTCTCCGGGCACGTCGCGGGCCCCGGCCAGTACGAGGCCCCGCTCGGGATCACCCTGCGCCAGCTCCTCGACATGAGCGGCGGCATGCGTCCCGGGCACCGGCTGAAGTTCTGGACCCCCGGCGGCTCCTCCACCCCCATGTTCACGGACGAGCACCTCGACGTCCCGCTCGACTACGAGGGCGTGGGCGCGGCCGGCTCGATGCTCGGCACCAAGGCCCTCCAGTGCTTCGACGAGACCACCTGCGTGGTGCGGGCCGTCACCCGCTGGACGGAGTTCTACGCCCACGAGTCCTGCGGCAAGTGCACCCCCTGCCGGGAAGGCACGTACTGGCTGGTCCAGTTGCTCCGCGACATCGAGGCCGGCAAGGGCGTCATGTCCGATCTCGACAAGCTGAACGACATCGCCGACAACATCAACGGCAAGTCCTTCTGCGCGCTCGGCGACGGCGCGGCGAGCCCGATCTTCTCCTCGCTCAAGTACTTCCGCGAGGAGTACGAGCAGCACATCACGGGCAAGGGCTGCCCCTTCGACCCCAAGAAGTCGACCCTCTGGGCTGACACGGAGGTGAACGCATGACCGTCACCACTGACACTCCCGCCGGTGGCGGAGAGACCGCGGGGCCGCGGCGGGCCGCCGAGGACACGGTCTCGCTGACCATCGACGGGATCGAGCTGTCGGTCCCCAAGGGCACCCTGGTCATCCGGGCCGCCGAGCAGCTCGGCATCGAGATCCCCCGGTTCTGCGACCACCCGCTCCTCGACCCCGCCGGCGCGTGCCGCCAGTGCATCGTCGAGGTCGAGGGCCAGCGCAAGCCGATGGCCTCCTGCACCATCACCTGCACCGACGGCATGGTCGTCAAGACCCAGCTGACCTCCCCGGTCGCCGACAAGGCCCAGCGCGGGGTGATGGAGCTGCTGCTCATCAACCACCCGCTGGACTGCCCGGTCTGCGACAAGGGCGGCGAGTGCCCGCTGCAGAACCAGGCCATGTCCCACGGGAACGCCGAATCGCGGTTCGAGGGCAGGAAGCGGACCTACGAGAAGCCCGTCCCCATCTCCACCCAGGTGCTGCTGGACCGGGAGCGGTGCGTGCTCTGCGCGCGCTGCACCCGCTTCTCCAACCAGGTGGCCGGCGACCCGATGATCGAGCTGCTGGAGCGCGGCGCGCTCCAGCAGGTCGGCACCGGCGAGGGCGACCCCTTCGAGTCGTACTTCTCCGGCAACACCATCCAGATCTGCCCCGTCGGCGCCCTCACCTCGGCCGCGTACCGGTTCCGCTCCCGCCCCTTCGACCTCGTCTCCTCCCCGAGCGTGTGCGAGCACTGCGCGGGCGGCTGCGCGACCCGGACCGACCACCGCCGCGGCAAGGTGCTGCGCCGGCTGGCCGCCGAGGACCCCGAGGTCAACGAGGAGTGGATCTGCGACAAGGGCCGCTTCGGGTTCCGTTACGCACAGCGCCCGGACCGGCTCACCACCCCGCTGGTGCGCGGGGCCGACGGGATCCTCGCCCCCGCGAGCTGGCCCGAGGCCCTGGCGGCCGCGGCCGCGGGCCTCACCGCGGCGCGCGGACGGGCCGGAGTGCTCACCGGCGGCAGGCTCACCGTCGAGGACGCCTACGCCTACGCCAAGTTCGCCCGCGTCGTGCTGGACACCAACGACATCGACTTCCGGGCCCGCGTGCACAGCGCGGAGGAGGCCGACTTCCTGGCCGCCACCGTGGCCGGCACCGGCAAGGACCTCGACGGTACGGGGGTCACGTACGCCTCGCTGGAGGCGGCGCCGGCCGTCCTGCTCGCCGGCATCGAGTCGGAGGAGGAGGCCCCCGGGGTCTTCCTGAGGCTGCGCAAGGCGCACCGTACGCGCAAGCAGCGGACCTTCGCCCTCGCCCCCTTCGCCACCCGGGGCCTGGACAAGGCCGGCGGCACCCTGCTGGCCGCCGCCCCCGGCACCGAGCCCGAGTGGCTCGACGCCCTCGCCACCCGCACCGGCCTGGAGGCGGGCGGGGCGGTCGCGGCCGAGGCGCTGCGCCTGCCCGGCGCCGTCATCGTCGTCGGGGAGCGCCTCGCCGGAGTGCCGGGAGCGCTGACCGCGGCCGTCCGGGCCGCCGCCGCGACCGGGGCCGCCCTGGTGTGGATCCCGCGCCGGGCCGGCGAGCGGGCCGCCGTCGAGGCCGGCGCGCTGCCGTCCCTGCTGCCCGGCGGCCGCCCGGCCACCGACCCGCGGGCCCGCGGCGAGGTCGCCACCGCCTGGGGTCTGGACGAGCTCCCGCACCGCTACGGCCGCGACACCGGCCAGATCGTCGAGGCCGCGGCCTCGCGCGAACTGTCCGCCCTGCTGGTCGCGGGCGTGGAGGTCACCGACCTGCCCGACCCGGCCCGGGCGCGGATCGCCCTCCAGGAGGCCTTCGTCGTCTCCCTGGAACTGCGGCCCGGTGAGGTCACCGACCACGCCGACGTGGTCCTCCCGGTCGCCGCGGTGGCCGAGAAGGCGGGCGCGTTCATCAACTGGGAAGGCAGGGTCCGGCCGTTCGAGGCCGCGCTCAAGCCGGAGCAGATGACCCGGCGCCTCGCCCCCGCCGACGCCCGCGTGCTGCACATGCTGGCCGACGCGGCCGACCGGCCGATCGCCCTGCCCGACGTGCACGCCGTACGCCGGGAGCTGGAGCGGCTCGGCCCCTGGGAGGGCGAGCTCGCCACCGAGCAGTCCACCGACCGGGTGCCGGTGCCCCGCCCCGGAGCGGGCGAGGCGGTCCTCGCGGGCCACCGGCTCCTCCTGGACCTGGGCCGGCTCCAGGACGGCGACGACGCCCTGGCCGGCACCCGGCACGAGGCGAGCGCCCGCCTGTCGGCCGCCACGGCCGCCGAGACGGGCGTCAAGGACGGAGACGTCCTCGCGGTCACCGGCCCCGCCGGCAGCGTGCGACTCCCGCTCCGGGTCACCGCGATGCCCGACCGCGTCGTGTGGCTCCCGTTGAACTCCACCGGTTCCGGCGTCCTCGCCGACACCGGCGCCCGCCCGGGCACCCTCGTCCGGATCGGACCCGCGACCCCGGCCGGCGCCGACGGCACCACTGCGGAGGTGGGCGCGTGAACGCGGTACACGGTGATCTCGTACAGCTCGCCGCGGAGGACCTGTCCCTCTTCGGGCGGGACGTCTGGTGGCTCGTCGTCATCAAGGCGGTGTTCTGCTTCGCGTTCCTGATGGTGACGGTGCTCTTCTCCATCGTGTGGGAGCGCAAGGTCGTCGCCTGGATGCAGCTGCGCATCGGCCCCAACCGGCACGGCCCCTGGGGCATGCTCCAGTCGCTCGCCGACGGCGTGAAGCTGATGCTCAAGGAAGACGTCATCGTCAAGCGGGCCGACAAGGTCGTCTACGTCCTGGCCCCGATCATCGCGGCGATCCCGGCGTTCATGGCCATCGCGGTGATCCCCTTCGGGCCCGCGGGCAACGAGGTCTCCATCTTCGGCCAGCGCACCACGATGCAGCTGACCGACCTGCCCATCGCGATGCTCTACATCCTCGCGGTGGCCTCGGTCGGCATCTACGGCATCGTCCTCGCGGGCTGGTCCTCGGGATCCACGTACCCGCTCCTGGGCGGCCTGCGCTCCTGCGCGCAGATGATCTCCTACGAGATCGCCATGGGCGCGGCCTTCGCCTCGGTGTTCCTCTACTCCGGGTCGATGTCGACCTCGGCGATCGTGGAGGCCCAGGCCGACCGCTGGTACATCGTCCTGCTGCCGGTCTCCTTCATCATCTACGTCATCACGATGGTCGGCGAGACGAACCGCGCCCCCTTCGACATGCCGGAGTCCGAGGGCGACCTGGTCGGCGGCTTCAACACCGAGTACTCGTCCATCAAGTTCGCGCTGTTCATGCTCGCCGAGTACGTCAACATGGTCACCGTCTCGGCGGTCTCCGTCACCCTCTTCCTGGGCGGCTGGCGGGCCCCGGCGCCGATCTCCACGTACTGGGAGGGCGCGAACCACGGCTGGTGGCCGATGCTCTGGTTCGTCCTGAAGGTGCAGCTGCTGCTGTTCTTCTTCATCTGGCTGCGCGGCACGCTGCCGCGCGTGCGCTACGACCAGCTGATGAAGCTCGGCTGGAAGGTCCTGATCCCGGTCTCCGTGGTCTGGCTGATGCTCGTGGCGACCGTCCGGGCCCTGCGCAACGAGGCCTACGACTTCAGCGAGATCGTCCTGTACGTCGGCGGCGCCGTCGTCGCCGTCCTGCTGCTCTCCTTCGTCGCCGACCTGTACCGCGACAAACGCGAGAAGGCGGCCGTCGAGCAGGCCGGCAAGGCCGCGGCCGACGAGCCCTTCGACCCGCTCGCCGGCGGCTTCCCCGTACCGCCCAAGCCCGGCCAGCGCCTGGCACCCGTACCCCGCCGACGGCCCCGCGGCGAACGGGAACCGGCGGCCATCGGCGGAACGAACACTGACAGTGACCGAGAGGAGGCTTGAGAAATGTCTGACGAGAAGTGGCACAACCCGGTGGCCGGCTTCGGCGTGACCTTCAAGGCCATGTTCAAGAAGCGGCTCACCGAGCAGTACCCCGAGGAGCGGAAGACCACCGCCCCGCGCTTCCACGGACGGCATCAGCTCAACCGGCACCCCGACGGTCTGGAGAAGTGCATCGGGTGCGAACTGTGCGCCTGGGCCTGCCCCGCCGACGCGATCTACGTCGAGGGCGCGGACAACACCGAGGAGGAGCGCTACTCCCCGGGTGAGCGGTACGGCCGGGTCTACCAGATCAACTACGCCCGCTGCATCCTGTGCGGACTGTGCGTCGAGGCGTGCCCCACGAGGGCGCTGACCATGACGAACGAGTTCGAACTGGCGGACTCCAGCCGCGAGGCGCTCATCTACACCAAGGAGCAGCTGCTCTCCGGCCTCACCGAGGGCATGGTCGAGGCACCGCACTCGATCTTCCCCGGCACGGACGACCAGGACTACTACCGGGGCCTGGTGACGGGTGCCGCCCCCGGCACCGTCCGGCAGGTCGCCGTCTCCAAGGGCGAGACGGCCACGGGGACGGCCACGGGCGAGACCACCGGGAGCGGGACCGCCGGGAGCGGGACGGCCGACGGCGGCGCTGCGGCGGACGGCCCCCGGCACAAGGAGGTGGACGCGTGAGCACCATCGCCGCGACCCTCACCTCCACCGGCGAGGCCGTGCAGTTCTGGATCCTCGGCACGGTCGCCGTCATCGGCGCGCTGGCCACGATCCTGATGAAGAAGGCCGTGCACAGCGCCCTCAGCCTGGCCGGGACGATGATCATCCTGGCTGTCTTCTACCTCGCCAACGGCGCGTACTTCCTCGGCGTCGTCCAGGTCGTCGTCTACACCGGCGCGATCATGATGCTGTTCCTCTTCGTGGTCATGCTCGTCGGCGTCACCGCCGCCGACTCCCTGAAGGAGACGCTCAAGGGCCAGCGCTGGCTGGCCGCCCTGTGCGGGCTCGGCTTCGGCATCCTGCTGATCGCCGGCATCGGCCACGCCCGGCTCACCCACTTCAACGGGCTCGGCCGGATCAACTCCGGCGGCCACGTCGAGGGCCTGGCGCAGCTGATCTTCACGAAGTACGTCTTCGCCTTCGAGATCACCGGCGCGCTGCTGATCACGGCAGCCGTCGGCGCCATGGTGCTCACCCACCGCGAGCGCACCGAGCGGGCCGCCACCCAGCGCGAACTCGCCGCCAAGCGCGTCCGCGAGGGCGTCCAGCTCCCGCCGCTGCCCGCCCCCGGCGTCTACGCCCGGCACAACGCGGTGGACGTCGCCGGCCTGCTGCCGGACGGCACCCCCTCCGAGCTCACGGTCAACCAGACCCTGCGCGCCCGCGGCCAGATCCGCGACGTCTCCAGTGAGGCGCTCGACGACCTCAAGGCACTGGAACAGGCGTCCTCGGAGCGCCTCGGCCGTGAGGAGGCCTCGAAGTGAACCCGGTCAACTACCTCTACCTGTCGGCCCTGCTGTTCACCATCGGCGCGGCCGGCGTCCTAATCCGGAAGAACGCGATCGTGCTGTTCATGTGCGTCGAGCTGATGCTCAACGCCTGCAACCTCGCCTTCGTCACCTTCTCCCGTATGCACGGCAACCTCGACGGCCAGATCATCGCGTTCTTCACGATGGTCGTCGCCGCCGCGGAGGTCGTGGTCGGCCTGGCGATCATCGTGTCGCTCTTCCGTACCCGCCACTCGGCCTCGGTCGACGACGCCAGCCTGATGAAGCTGTAAGGGGCGTTTCACAGTGGAGAATCTGATTGCGCTGCTGGTGGCGGCGCCCCTGCTCGGAGCGGCGGTGCTGCTGTGCGGCGGCCGGCGCCTCGACCGGGTCGGCCACTGGATCGGCACCCTGCTCGCGGCCGTCTCCTTCGGCATCGGCGTGGCCCTGTTCGCCGACATGCTGGGGCGCGGCGCCGACGACCGGACCCTGCACCAGCGCCTGTTCACCTGGATCCCCGTCGAGGGGTTCCAGGCGGACATGGCCTTCCAGCTGGACCAGCTGTCGATGACCTTCGTCCTGCTGATCTCCGGGGTGGGCACGCTCATCCACGTGTACTCGATCGGGTACATGGAGCACGACGAGCGCCGCCGCCGCTTCTTCGGCTACCTGAACCTGTTCGTCGCGGCGATGCTGCTGCTCGTCGTCGCCGACAACTACCTGCTGCTGTACTTCGGCTGGGAGGGCGTGGGCCTGGCCTCCTACCTCCTGATCGGGTTCTGGCAGCACAAGGCCAGCGCGGCCACCGCCGCGAAGAAGGCGTTCCTGGTCAACCGCGTCGGCGACATCGGCCTGTCGATCGCGATCATGCTGATGTTCACCACGTTCGGCACCTTCGCCTTCGGGCCGGTGCTCGGAGCGGTCGGCGAGACATCGGAGGGCACGCTGACGGCCATCGGCCTGATGCTGCTGCTGGCCGCCTGCGGCAAGTCCGCCCAGGTCCCGCTGCAGTCCTGGCTCGGCGACGCGATGGAGGGCCCGACCCCGGTCTCGGCCCTGATCCACGCGGCGACGATGGTGACCGCCGGCGTGTACCTGATCGTCCGCTCGGGCGCCATCTTCAACGGGGCGCCGGACGCCCAGCTGGTGGTCACCATCGTGGGCGCGGTCACGCTGCTCTTCGGTGCGATCGTCGGTTGCGCGAAGGACGACATCAAGAAGGCCCTCGCCGGCTCGACGATGTCCCAGATCGGCTACATGATCCTGGCCGCCGGCCTCGGCCCGATCGGCTACGTGTTCGCCATCATGCACCTGGTCACGCACGGCTTCTTCAAGGCGGGCCTGTTCCTCGGCGCCGGTTCCGTGATGCACGGGATGAACGACGAGGTCGACATGCGCAAGTACGGCGGACTGCGGACCTACATGCCGGTCACCTTCGTGACCTTCGGCCTCGGCTATCTGGCGATCATCGGCTTCCCGGGCCTGTCCGGGTTCTTCTCCAAGGACATGATCATCGAGGCGGCCTTCGCCAAGGGCGGCACCCAGGGCTGGATCCTCGGCGGCGTGGCCCTCCTGGGCGCCGGCATCACCGCCTTCTACATGACCCGCGTCATGCTCCTCACCTTCTTCGGCGAGAAGCGCTGGCAGCCCGACGCGGACGGCCACGAGCCGCACCCGCACGAGTCCCCGAAGTCCATGACCGTCCCCATGGTCATCCTGGCGTTCGGATCGGTCTTCGCGGGCGGGTTCTTCGGCATCAACGACCGCTTCCTGAAGTGGCTGGAGCCCGTCACGGGCTACGCGCACGGCCACCCCCCGGTCAGCGCCCTGACGGTGACGCTGGCCACCATGGTGGTCCTCGTCGTCGGCGCCGCCATCGCCTGGGCCATGTACGGCCGGCGGCCCGTCCCCGTCCTGGCCCCGCGCGGCTCGGTCCTCACCCGGGCCGCCCGCCGGGACCTGCTCCAGGACGACTTCAACCACGTCGTGCTGGTGCGCGGCGGAGAGCACCTGACCCGCTCGCTCGTGTACGTCGACCACAGCCTGGTCGACGGAGTGGTCAACGGGACGGCCGCCTCGGTCGGCGGCCTCTCGGGCCGGCTGCGCAAGCTGCAGAACGGCTACGCCCGCAGCTACGCGGTGTCGATGTTCGGGGGCACGGCGATCCTGATCGCCGCGACCCTGCTGATGAGGGCGGTGTGAAATGAACTTCCCGCTTCTGACGGTGACGGCCGCGGTCCCCGCGGTCGGCGCCATCCTTACGGCGGCCGTCCCCGCGACCCGCAGGACCGCCGCCAAGTGGCTCGCGCTGTCCTTCTCGCTGGCGACGCTGGCCCTGGCCGCGCTCGTCGCGATCCGCTTCGAGCCGGGTGGCGACCGCTACCAGCTCACCGAGTCCCGCTCCTGGATCGCCGACTTCGGCGTCCGCTACGAGCTGGGCGTGGACGGCATCGGCGTGGTCCTCATCGGCCTCACCGCGCTGCTCGTGCCCTTCGTGATCGGGGCCGGGTGGAACGACGCCGACCCGCTGGAGACCGAGGCGTCCAAAAGCGGCACCGACGCGGGCTCCCGCTGGCGGCCGACGCAGGGCTTCTTCGCCCTGATCCTGCTGGTCGAGGCGATGGTGATCATCTCCTTCGAGGCCACCGACGTCTTCCTCTTCTACATCTTCTTCGAAGCCATGCTCATCCCGATGTACTTCCTCATCGGCGGCTTCGGGGACCGGGCCCACTCCGGGTCCGAGGAGAACGCGGCCGCGCAGCGCTCGTACGCGGCGGTCAAGTTCCTCCTCTACAACCTGGTCGGCGGCCTGATCATGCTGGCCGCCGTCATCGGCCTGTACGTGGTCGCCGGGAACTTCTCGCTCCAGGAGATCGCCGCCGCCCGCGCCGCGGGCACGCTCGACATGGCGACCAACACCGAGCGGCTGCTCTTCCTCGGCTTCTTCTTCGCCTTCGCGGTGAAGGCCCCGCTGTGGCCCCTGCACACCTGGCTGCCCAACGCGATGGGCGAGTCCACCGCCCCGGTCGCCGTGCTGATCACCGCGGTCGTCGACAAGGTCGGCACCTTCGCGATGCTCCGCTTCTGCCTCGGCCTGTTCCCGGAGGCCAGCAAGTGGGCCACGCCGGTGATCATCGTCCTGGCGCTGATCAGCATCGTCTACGGCGCGCTGGTCGCGGTCGGCCAGCGCGACATCAAGCGGCTGGTCGCCTACGCCTCGATCTCGCACTTCGGCTTCATCGTCCTCGGGATCTTCGCGATGACCTCCCAGGGCCAGTCCGGCGCCACCCTCTACATGGTCAACCACGGCCTGTCGACGGCGGCGCTGATGCTGGTCGCCGGCTTCCTGATCTCGCGGCGCGGCTCCCGGCTCATCGCCGACTACGGCGGCGTGCAGAAGGTGGCCCCGGTCCTGGCCGGCACCTTCCTGATCGGCGGCCTCGCCACCCTCTCGCTGCCGGGTCTCGCGCCCTTCGTCAGCGAGTTCCTGGTCCTGGTCGGCACGTTCGCCCGGTACCCGGTGGCCGGCATCGTCGCCACCGTCGGCATCGTGCTGGCCGCCCTCTACACGCTGGTGCTGTACCAGCGCACCATGACCGGCCCCCTGAAGGAGGAGGTCCGCACCATGCCGGACCTGCGCCTGCGGGAGGTGCTGGTGGTCGCCCCGCTGATCGCGGTCCTGATCGGCCTGGGCGTCTACCCCAAGCCGCTGACGGACATCGTCAACCCGGCGGTGAAGCACACCATGTCGGACGTCAAGCTGACCGACCCGAAGCCCGAGGTGGCTGTCGAGGCCAAGAATGGGGAGGCGGCGAAGTGAGCGCAGTGACTGCTGCCCAGAGCCTGCTGACGGTGGCGGCGGAGGGTCCGGTCGACCGGATCCCGGCGCCGGTCATCGAGTACGCGCAGCTCGCGCCCACGCTGATCGTGGTGGGCGCGGCGATCGTCGGGATCCTGGTCGAGGCCTTCGTGCCCCGCCGGTCCCGCTACTACGTCCAGGTGTTCCTCGCCGTCGCCGCGCTGGCCTCGGCCTTCGCGGCGGTCGTCGGCCTGGCGGCCGCCGGGTACGGGGGCACGAAGGCGCACATCGCCGCCATGGGCGCCATCGCCGTGGACGGGCCGGCGCTGTTCCTCCAGGGCACCGTCCTGCTGGCGTCGATCGTCGCGATGTTCACCTTCGCGGAACGGCGCCTGGACCCGGCCTCGCACGGCAACCGGGTGGACTCCTTCGCCGCCCAAGCGGCGTCCGTACCCGGCAGCGAGAGCGAGAAGGCCGCCGTCAAGGCGGGCTTCACCACCACCGAGGTCTTCCCGCTGGCCATGTTCGCGATCGCCGGCATGCTGATCTTCCCGGCGGCCAACGACCTGCTGACGCTGTTCATCGCCCTGGAGGTCTTCTCCCTCCCGCTGTACCTGCTCTGCGCCGTCGCCCGCCGCCAGCGGCTGATGTCGCAGGAGGCCGCGGTCAAGTACTTCCTCCTGGGCGCCTTCTCCTCGGCCTTCCTGCTCTTCGGCATCGCGCTGCTCTACGGGTACGCGGGCTCGGTCTCGTACGCGGTGATCGCGGACGTCGTGGACGGCACGGTCGCCGCGGTGGACCCGGCGCTGGCCGCCACCATGGGCAACGACGCACTGCTGCTGATCGGCGGCGCGCTGATCCTCATGGGCCTGCTCTTCAAGGTGGGCGCGGTCCCCTTCCACATGTGGACCCCGGACGTCTACCAGGGCGCCCCGACCCCGGTCACCGGCTTCATGGCGGCGGCGACGAAGGTGGCGGCCTTCGGCGCCCTCCTGCGCCTGCTGTACGTGGTCCTGCCGGGGCTGCGGTGGGACTGGCGGCCGGTGATGTGGGGCGTCGCGATCGTCACGATGCTGGCGGGCGCGGTGATCGCCGTGACCCAGACGGACGTCAAGCGGCTGCTGGCGTACTCCTCGATCGCGCACGCCGGCTTCATCCTGGCCGGTGTGATCGCGACCTCCGCGGAGGGCGTCAAGTCCGTCCTCTTCTACCTGCTCGCGTACTCCTTCGTGACGATCGGCGCCTTCGCGGTGGTCACGCTGGTGCGCGACGCGGGCGGCGAGGCCACACACCTGTCGAAGTGGGCCGGTCTGGGCCGGCGCTCCCCGCTCACGGCGGCCGTGTTCGCGGTGTTCCTGCTGGCCTTCGCGGGCATCCCGCTGACCTCCGGCTTCGCCGGGAAGTTCGCGGTGTTCAAGGCGGCGGCGGAGGGCGGCGCGGGAGCGCTGGTCGTGGTCGGCGTCCTGTCGTCCGCGATCGCCGCGTTCTTCTACATCCGGGTGATCGTCCTGATGTTCTTCAGCGAGCCGAAGGCCGACGGCCCGACCGTGGCCGTCCCGTCGCCGCTGACGATGACGACCATCGCGGTGGGCGTCGCGGTCACCCTGGTCCTGGGTGTGGCCCCGCAGTACTTCCTGGAACTGGCGGGACAGGCGAGCACGTTCGTCCGCTGACGGGTTCGTCGTACGGGACAGGGCCCGGCCCCTTTCGAAGGAGCCGGGCCCCGTCGCGTGTGCGGGCTACTCGGCGGTGCGCCGTTTCGGAGTGATGGCGGTCAGGTCGAGGTCGATGGGGAAGGGATACGAGACTTTGAGGCGGTCGTGGAAGATGCCCGCGGTCCCGTAGCTCCCGGTCGACGGGTCCAGTTCGTAGACGTAGACCACGGCACGACCATCCTTGTTCTCCACGCGCCAGAAGTGACGAATGCCCGCCTCCGCGTACTTGACCGGCTTGACGCCGCGGTCACGACCGAGGGACTCGGCCGAGACCACTTCGATGGCCAGTCGGACGGACTCCGCAGGGAGCCGGGTCTGGTCCAGATCGCCCACGGCACTCTCGTCCACGACGATGACATCGGGTTCGGGGCGGTTGTGACGGTCGATGTCGATCGTGAACTCGCGGAAGACCTCCAGGCCCGGCAACTGCTGATCCATGAGCTGCCAGGTGAGGAAGTTGACCGCGCGCATGTGGAATTGAGTCTGCGGACGCACGAAGACCAGGATCCCGTCGATCAGCTCCGTGTGCGGAGGCAGATTCGGAAGCGTGTCCAGGTCGTCGGCAGTCCAGCCGCCCGGCGGTGGGATCGGCCAGCTGTGTTCCGGGTTCATCCGTGCTCCCATGAGCCGCAGTCTCGCGCGTGCGGCCAGCGTAGCGCCGGGGGAACCCGGAACACCGCCCCTACGAGTGAGTCATATGCCCGGAGCACTTCACTGCCGGGTTCCAGTTGTGGAAGAGGCCTGCCGGGTTGTGCTTGTAGGCCCACAGGTGGAGGTCGAAGTGCTTCGGCATCCCCGGGGTGTGGCCCGGCATCGGACCATCGAAGGGGAGGCCGAACATCCGGGGCCGGCCGGCCGTCGTCGCCAGGTTCTGGTCCGGGTCCGAGACCATCCACTCGACCGCGTACAGCTTCCGGCCGCCGCCGGGGCCCTTCTCCGGGCCGTAGATGATCGCCGTGGGCTTCGCCGGGTCGGTCGAGCCCCAGCGGGACCTGTTCTCGTAGTGGTAGCCCATCGAGCCGGGGCCGCGCGGGTTGTCCATGCAGTCGTCGGTGCGGACGTAGCCGTCCGCGACGGCCGCCTTCTCGTTCTCGTACTTGGCCGTCACCCGGTAGGCCGTCGCCAGGTCGAGCATGGCCCGGCGGTCCTTGGGATCGGGCGCCGGTCCGACCACGGCCTGAGCCGGGGGCAGGGCGGCCAGGGCTATGGACGCGGCGGCGGCGCAGACGAGGACGGCCGTGCGGGAACGGGCGGACATCGGTACTCCTGCCGATCGGGGGCGTTTCGTCCACCATCGGGGCGTACGGGGGGCCGTGCACGCCCCGTGCCTCCGAACGGGGGCACGGGGAGGGCGGCAGGGCGTCAGGGGCGGGTGGTGCCGGGCAGGCAGCGGGCCTCGGGGTTGAACGTGGCGAACAGTCCGGCCGGGTTGTCCTTCCAGAGCCAGACGTGCAGGGCGTAGTGCGTCTTCTGGCCCTTGAACCGGCCCGGGATCGGTCCCTTGAAGGGCTGCCCGAAGAGGCTGGGGCGGTCGTCGTCGGTCTCCACCCTGCCGTCGCGGTCCATGACGACCCATTCGAGGGCCACGAGGCGGCGGCGGCCGCGCGCGTCGTCCTCGTAGAGCAGCGCCGCCGGCTTCGCGGGGTCCAGGGAGTCGTCGTGGGCGTGGTTGAAGTGCGGGTAGCCGATGGCCCCGGCGCCGGCCGGGTCCTGGACGCAGTACTGGTCGGGGACGTATCCGGCCGCGACCGAGCGCTCCACCAGGGTGTACCGGGCGCTCGCCGCAGCGGCCCGGGCGAGCTCGGCCCGAGCGGCGCCCGGCCGGGCCGGGGCGGCGGAGGTGCCGGAGGTGCCGGGCGGGCCGGGGTGGGCCCCGGCGGGGGTCGCGGCGAGGGTCAGCGCCGTCGCGGCGGCGAGGGACAGGGCGAGCATGCCGGTACGAGAGGCCATACGAGAGGCCATACGGGGGCTCCTTGGGCGGTCGCGGGGAAAGCCAGCCCGAGGAGCATCACCCGCACCGCCCCCGCGGCCCGCGCGCCGGGCCGCCCGCCACCCCCGGGCCGCCCGCCCGGCGTACGTCCGGAGCGCGCCGGGCGTACACCGAAGGCAGCGCCGGGGGCGGGCGGGCCCGTCAGTTCGTTGCCGCCACGATGCGGCCGGTGACCTCGCCGAGGCCGACGCGGACGCCGTCCGGGCCGGGGGCCCAGGCGGTGAGGGTGACGGTGTCGCCGTCCTCCAGGAAGGTGCGCTTGCCGTCGGCGAGCTCGATGGCGTCGCGGCCGTTCCAGGTGAGCTCCAGCAGCGAGCCGCGCTGGCCGGTCTCCGGGCCGCTGACGGTGCCCGAGCCGTAGACGTCGCCGGTGCGCAGCGAGGCGCCGTTGACGGTCATGTGCGCGAGCTGCTGCGCGGCGGTCCAGTACATCGTCGCGAACGGCGGGCGGGCCACCTCCTGCCCGTTGAGGGCGACGGTGATGTGCAGGTCGAAGCCGCCGGGGCGGTCGCTGCCCGCGTCGTCGAGGTAGGGCAGGAGGGGGAAGTCCCGGGCGGGCGGGGCGACGCGGGCCGAGTCCAGGGCCTCCAGGGGGGTGACCCAGGCCGAGACCGAGGTGGCGAAGGACTTGCCGAGGAAGGGGCCGAGCGGGACGTACTCCCAGGCCTGGATGTCGCGCGCCGACCAGTCGTTGAGGAGGAAGGCCCCGAAGACGTGGTCCTCGAAGTCGCCCAGCGCCACCGGCCGGCCCTGCTCCGACGGGGTGCCGACGACGAATCCGACCTCGGCCTCGATGTCGAGCTTGACGGACGGGCCGAAGACGGGCGCCGGGTCGGCGGGCGCCTTGCGCTGGCCGCTGGGGCGTACGACGTCGGTCCCGGACACGACGACCGTGCCCGAACGTCCGTGGTAACCGATCGGCAGGTGCTTCCAGTTGGGGGTCAGCGCGTCCCCGTCGGGGCGGAACATCCGTCCCACGTTGGTGGCGTGGTGCTCACTCGCGTAGAAGTCGACGTAGTCGGCGACCTCGTACGGCAGGTGCAGGACGACCTCGTCGAGCGGCAGCAGGTGCGGCTCCACCGCCGGGCGGTGCCCGGGGTCGGTGACCCAGGCGGTCAGCGCGCGGCGCACATCGCGCCAGGCGGTCCGCCCGGCGGCCATCAGCGGGTTCAGCGAGCCCTGCCCGAGCAGCCCGGCGTACGGGGAGCCGAGGGCGTCCGCGGCCGCGCCCGCGTCGAGCACGTACCCGCCGATCCGCACCCCGATCCGGCGCCGCGCGGGGTCCCGCGGGGTGGAGAAGACGCCGTACGGGAGGTTGTGCGGCCCGAACGGGTCGCCCTCGGGGACATCGAGGGGGCTCTGCTGGGGCATGGGGTGCTGCCTCACTTTCGATGCGGTCCGGGGGTGTCCCGGCGGCTGGTTGACACGTTACGTGGCTGATGGGGTGTGTGGGAGGCCAGATACGGGCGCTATTTGTAGGACTTGTCCAAAGGGGTCCGTATCCTTGGCGCCGTGACTTCCGCCCTCCCCTATGCCTTGATCGCCACTGACCTGGACGGGACTCTGCTGTGCGCCGGGGACACCGTCTCCGCCCGCTCGTACGCGGCGCTCGCCACCGCCCGCTCGGCCGGCGCCCGGCACATCGTCGTCACCGGCCGCCCGGTCCCCCAGGTCCGGCACGTCCTGGACGACCTCGGCTACACGGGGCTCGCGGTCTGCGGACAGGGCGCGCAGGTGTACGACGCGGCGCGCGGCCGCCTCCTGCACTCCGTGTCCATGGACCGGGGGCTGGCCGAAGTGGCCCTCGGCAAGATCGAGGCGGAGATCGGCGAGGTCTACGCGGCGGTGAACCAGGAGGGCCTGGACGCGGAGATGCTGATAGGGCCCGGCTACCGGATGTGGCAACCGCACCTGCCGACGGTCCGCGTACCGCGCCGCGGCGACCTGTGGTCGGCCCCCATCAACAAGGTCCTGCTGCAGCACCCCGAGCTGGACGACGACGAGCTGACGCGGGTGGCGCGGTCGGTGGTGGGGGACCTGGTGAACGTCACGATGGCGGGGGAGCACACCGTGGAACTCCAGCCCCCGGGCATCGACAAGGCGAGCGGGCTGGCGCGGGCCGCGCAGCTCCTGGGGGTGCCGGGGTCGGGGACGATCGCGTTCGGGGACATGCCGAACGACGTCCCGATGTTCGCGTGGTCGGCGCACGGGGTGGCCATGGCCAACGCCCACCAGGAGCTGGTGGCCGTCGCGGACGAGGTCACCCTCTCGAACGAGGACCACGGCATCGCGGTGGTCCTGGAACGCCTCTACGGCTGAGCCGCCCTCGCGGGCGGCCCGCGAGGCCGGCGCGGCCCCCCGGGTCAGCCCGCCGCGCGGGGGAGGCGGCGCTCCCACGTGCGGTGGAAGACCACCTCGTCCCCCTCCCGGCACACCACCTCGTTCGACGTCAGGAAGCCGCCCTCGTCGCACGACACCTCCGACCGCGTCTCCACCCGCACGTCCCAGCCCCGCTCCGGCCGGTGGAGCCGGATCTTCCAGTCCGACCGGGCGCGGGCGGACAGCGGGTCCGCCTCCTGGATCTCGTACACCTCCAGCGCGTCCTCGCCGTACTCCAGCCCGTCCGGGAACACCCGCGTGCCCCCGTACCGGGGGTCCACCTCCAGCCGCCACGTCCCGCGCGCGACGTCCCGGACGACGAGCCGTTCCGGACGCGGCTCGTCCAGCGTCGCCGGGTGCACGACCCGCAGCGGCTCCGCCTGCTCCGGCGCCTCGAAGGCGATCCCCCCGTCCGCCGGGGACGGCGTGCGGACCGGGAGCGTCAGCGTGCTGCCCGCCGGGTCCAGGGTCCAGCCGGCCTCCGACCCGGCCCGGGGCCAGACCCACGGCCAGTACGCGGAGGACAGGGCCAGCCGGATCCGGTGCCCCGGCGGGAAGCAGTGCCCGATGCCGCTCAGCTCGAAGGTGACGTCCTCGTACGCGCCCGCGGGCCACGGCACGGCCCGGTCCCGGCCCCGGCGGGCCGAGAGGTTCAGCGCGCCGCGCGTGACCAGGGTCGAGGCGCCGTCCGGGGCCACGTCGCACAGCCGCGCCACCACCTGCCCGTACGGCACGTCCAGGCGCAGCCGCAGCGTCGCCGACGGCCGTCCGAGGATCCGCACCGGCTCCCGGCCGCCCACCGGGAACTCGAAGCACGCCGACTTCGCGTCCTCCTCCCGCTGGTCGGGCGGCAGGTCGGAGTCGTTGCCGGAGGGGAGGAACCGGCCCGCGTCGAGCCCGGTGTGCTGCGGGGAGGCGACGGCCACGGGCGCGCCCTGGAGTCCGTACGGGACGGGCACGACGGCGGCGGACGGCCAGGACCGGTCGCCGACCCAGCGGCCGGGGAGCGTGTCGTACACCGTCGCGGGCGGGTGGGAGTCGCTGATCCAGGAGCGGAGCAGCGGCTCGCGCATCACCCCGTTGTCGGCCCCCTTCAGCCAGTGGTCCCACCAGCGCAGGGTCTCCTGGAGGAAGCCGATCGCCGGACCCGGCGGCAGTCCCTGGTCCGGGTACTGGTGCGACCACGGGCCGATCAGGCCGCGGATGCGGGAGGAGGGCAGGTGCTCGACCAGCCGCAGCACGGTGTCCCGGTACGGGTCGTGCCAGCCGCCGACCGCGAGGACCGCCGCGCCGATCGCCGTGTAGTCCTCGCAGACGCTGCCGCGGCGCCAGTAGTCGTCGCGGGTCTGGTGCGAGAGCCAGGTGTGGATGAGCGGTTCGACGCCCTCCAGCCGGTCCAGCCACAGCTCCCGCCAGCCGTCGCCGACGAATTCCGGGTCCGGCGGGCGGGCGGCGAGGGCGAGCACGGTCGCCGCCCACGCGTGCGTGCCGACGGCCAGGACCGAGCCGCCCGTGCAGTGGACGTCGTTGTCGTAGCGGTCGTCCGTGGAGCAGACGGTGACGACCGCCTTCAGGGGCTCGGGGGCGAGCGCGGCGATCTGCAGGGAGCTGCACCCGCCCCACGCGATGCCGAACATGCCGACCGACCCGGTGCACCACGGCTGGGCCGCCAGCCACTCCACCACCGCGACCCCGTCGGCCGACTCACGGGCGCTGTACTCGTCCCCCGGCCGGCCCCCGCTGCAGCCGTGGCCGCGCACGTCGACCCGTACGGAGGCGTAGCCGTGCCCGGCGTACCAGGGGTGGCGTTGGCGGTCGCGCGGCGCGGTCCAGTCGGTGAGGCGGTACGGGAGGTACTCCAGCAGCGCCGGCACGGGCTCGTCGGTGACGGGGCGCCAGATCCTGGCGTAGAGCTCCACGCCGTCGGGCAGCGGGATCCGGACATCCTCGTGCGTGGTCGCGTAGGGGAACTCGGTGCGGATGATCATGGGTGTCCAGTCGCCGGTCGCCTCGGTGGACGGGGTGCGCCGTGCGCCGCGGCCACGGCGCGGGGCCGGGCACGGCCGGGCCGGCCCGCGAGGGCCGGGCTGCCGATGATCTTCGTCACTGTGCCCGGACCGTCGGTCCGGACGGGGTGGCGGGGCCGCGGGGGTGGCCGGGGAGGCGCAGTTCTGGACAAGAGCAATCTCCGGTTGTTTCGGCTTCCCAAGAACATACCGGTGCACAACGGGCATCGCGCGGGTGGTGGCCGGACAGGCGCTCTCGGTGATCGAAAACGGACCCGATACGCTGGCTTGAGTGATGGCAGCGACACATCGACGATCCAGGTGGTCGTCAGCGTGATCGTCAGCAGACAGGAGTACCCCTCGTGACCGTCGTCGGGCCGTTCGGACTGAGCGTGCGGGACCAGGCTCTTGAGACCGATGTCCAGGCCGGACTGGCCGCTGTCGAGGCGGGTCTGCTGGAGGCCACCAAGAGCGAAGTCCCCTTCATCACCGAGGCCGCGCAGCACCTCGTGCGGGCCGGAGGCAAGCGCTTCCGCCCGCTCCTGGTGATGCTCGCGTCCCGGTTCGGCGATCCGTACGCGCCGGGGATCGTGCCGTCCGCCGTGGTCGTGGAGCTCACGCACCTGGCCACGCTGTACCACGACGACGTCATGGACGAGGCGGACGTGCGGCGCGGGGTGGAGAGCGCGAACGCCCGCTGGGGCAACTCGGTGGCCGTCCTGACGGGAGACTTCCTGTTCGCCCGCGCCTCGCACATCCTGGCCGACCTCGGCCCCGAGGCCGTCCGCATCCAGGCGGAGGCCTTCGAGCGGCTGGTGACGGGCCAGATCCTGGAGACGGCCGGCCCGCGCGACGGCCGCGACCCGGTCGCCCACTACCTCGACGTCATCGCCGGCAAGACCGGCTCGCTGATCGCCGTGTCCGGCCGCTTCGGCGCGCTGATGTCCGGCGCCGACGAGTCCGTCGTCGACATCCTGACCCAGTACGGCGAGCGCCTCGGCACCGCCTTCCAGCTCGCCGACGACGTCCTCGACATCGCCTCCGACGCGCACGAGTCCGGCAAGACGCCGGGCACCGACCTGCGCGAGGGCATCCCGACGCTGCCGGTCCTGCGGCTGCGCGAGATGGCGGAGCGGGACGGACGGCCCGAGGACCTGGAGCTCGTACGCCTGCTGGACGGCGACCTCACGGACGACGCCCGCCACGCCGAGGTGCTGACCCGGCTGCGCGCGCACCCCGCCCTGGAGCGCGCCCGCCGCGACACCATCCGCTACGCGGAGGACGCGCGCGCCACGCTCGCCCCGCTGCCGGAGTGCTTCGCGAAGGCGGCGCTGGAGGAGCTCTGCGACGCGGTGGTCCACCGCGCGGGCTGACGCCCCCCGGGCCGCCCCGCCGGCGGCCCCACCACGACGGAACGGGTCCTTCCGCCCGACGACCCCTACGGGTCGGGGCGGTGGGGCCCTCGCCGTGTCATCCCACGGTCGTACGCGCAGTTGCTTCCCGGGGCTGACGCCCTCGGGCCGCCGTTTTGGTCAGATGGAGTCATAAAACCCCACCAGTTCGGGTGAGCGCGGCGACACGGGGGTCGCCGCCGTCGACACAGAGGGCAGGGCACTGACATGGCAGCGAACACGAAGACTTCTCGCAAGGTCGCCCGGTACGCCGTACCGGTCGCGGTGGCAGGTGTGGCCGCGGCGACCGTCGCGATGGTCCCGGCCTTCGCCAACGCCGGCGGACCCGATCTGCCGAAGGTGACGGCGCAGCAGCTGATCGAGAAGATCGCCGCCTCGGACGTGCAGCAGCTGTCCGGCACGGCCCGGCTCAGCACCGACCTCGGCCTGCCGAAGATCGCCTCCGGCCTGCTCGGCGGCGGCGGCATGGCGGGCGGCTCGGCGAACCCGGAGGACAAGGTCGCGCAGCTGGCCACCGGCACGCACACCTTCCGCGTCGCGGCCGACGGCCCGGACCGCCAGAAGCTCACCTTCCTCGACGGCAAGGACGAGTACAGCCTCGTCCACAACGGCGACGACGTGTGGGGCTACGACTCCAAGTCGAACGAGGTCTTCCACGAGAAGGCCCCCGCGGAGGCGGGCGGCGGCGCGGGCCACGAGCGCAAGACCGGCGACCGCCTGGCCGCCTCGCCCCAGCAGTTCGCCGAGGAGGTCCTGAAGGCCGCCGGCGCCACCACGGACGTCAGCGTGGGCGACACCGCCCAGGTCGCCGGCCGGGACGCCTACCAGCTGGTGCTCAAGCCCAAGCAGAGCGGTTCCACGGTCGCCTCGGTGCAGATCGCGGTGGACGCCGGGAACGGTGTGCCGCTGCGCGTGCAGGTGCTGTCCACCGAGGGCGGCAAGCCGATCGTGGACGCCGGCTTCACCAAGGTGGACTTCGCCAAGCCGTCCGCCGACACCTTCGCCTTCACCCCGCCCAAGGGCGCCAAGGTGACCGACGGCTCCGACGCGGCCGGCCACGGGACGAAGGACGACGGCTTCAAGGCGCTGGAGTCCCTCCCGGGCCTCGGCGACCTGATCGGCGGGGCGAACGGCAAGGGCGACATGAAGGTCCTCGGCGAGGGCTGGGCGACCATCGCGCGGATCGACTCCGGAACGGGCAAGGGCCTCCAGGGCGCCGAGAACGACAAGAACGCCCCCAAGGAGGCCAAGCAGTTCCTGGACTCCCTCGGCGACAAGGTCAGCGGGACCTTCGGCGAGGGCCGGGTGCTGTCGACCCGCCTGGTCAACGCCCTGATCACGGACGACGGCAAGGTCTACGTCGGCGCGGTCACCAAGGACGCGCTGGTGAAGGCGGCCGACGCCAACAAGTAGCCGCCGCGCGACGACGCCGCCACCGGGGGTGGGCGGGGACTGTGTCCCTGCCCACCCCCGCGGCGTTCCGGCCCCCCGTACAGCGCGGCCGCTGTACGGTGTCAGGCATGTCGAGACACGTCACGATCCGCCTGGACGAGGAGTTCCACGAGCGCCTGAAGGCGCGCGCGGCGGCCCTGGGCACGACGGTCACCGCTCTGATCACCGAGGTCACCGAACGCGAACTGGACGAGGACCGCAAGAGCTTCCTCTCCGGCATCGACGAGTTCGCTGACCACTGGGGCTACTTCCAGGAGCGGTTCGGCAATTGAAGATCACCATGGAGTGGGCCTGGACCGCTCTGGCCCACCATCTCCCGTCCGATCCCGCCGTGTGGGACCCCTCCGGGGTGGCCGCCGCCGTCGCCCGGCACCAGAACGACCTGGTCCTGGTACCAGAACAGCCCGCCCCGGACACCGCGTGGCGGGCCGCCGCGTTTCTGCACACCCTCGCGGTGTGCCCGGCGCTGGAATCCCCGATGAACGAGTTCTACGCGGCCGCGGCCACCCGCTCGTACCTGCGGGTGGCCGGGGCCGAGACGCTTCCGTCGCCGGAGGAGCTCGGCGACCTCGTCGAGGCGGCGAAGCGCGGCCGCGCGGACATCGGCGCGGTGGCGCGGGAGCTGCGCGCCCGGATGCGGGAGCCGCTGCCCGCCTCGCTGCGCGGCTACGCGGAGGACGCGTAGCCCCGCCGGCCGGGGCCGGCGGGGCCGGGTACTAGAAGGTGATCCGCCAGCTGTTGATGTAGCCGACGTCCTGCGCCGCGACGTCCTTGACCTGGAGCTTCCAGACCCCGTTGGCCACCTCGCTCGACGCGTTCACCGTGTACGAGGCGATCACGTTGTCGGCCGAGTCGGAGCCGGAGTTCTTCAGCCGGTACGCCGTGCCGTCCGGCGCCAGCAGGTCGATCACCAGGTCGCCGCGGTAGGTGTGGACGATGTTCACGTCGACCTTGGTGGTGGCGGGGGCGTTGCCGGCGACGCCGGAGGCCGTGACGGACGAGGTCACCGCGGCGGCCGGGGAGTCCGGGATGCTCACGTCAGCGGTGTTCTCGAAGGACGGGCCCGGCGGGACGGGGGTGGCGGCGCCGAGGTTCCAGATCGCGTGGGCGACGGCGTCCGAGTTGCGGTCCAGGGCGGTGTCGTTGATGTTCGTCAGGCTGTCGCACGAGGAGTGGTAGCAGCGGTCGAAGGCCTGACCGGAGGTCCCGCCCCACTTCTGCGCCTGTGCCGCCGTCTTCGTCCGGCTGGCGCCGGTGAAGAGGCCGCCGACGGGGATGCCCACGTTCTTGAAGGAGGCGTGGTCCGACCGCCCGTCGCCCTCGGTCTCGATCTCCGTCGCGACGCCGATGCCGGCGTAGTAGTTCTTGAAGGTCTGCTCGATGGTCGGGTCGTCGTCGTAGACGAAGTAGCCGGGGTTCGGCGAGCCGATCATGTCGAAGTTCAGGTAGCCGGCGAACTTCGCGCGCTCCGCGGTCGGGAGGTTGTTGACGTAGTACTTGGACCCGATCAGGCCGAGCTCCTCCGCGCCCCACCAGCCGAAGCGCAGGTGCTTGGTGGGCTGGAGGCCGGCCCGGGAGACGGCGAGCGCGGATTCGAGGACGGCCGCGGAACCGGAGCCGTTGTCGTTGATGCCCGCGCCCGAGGTCACGGAGTCCAGGTGGGCGCCGGCCATCAGGACCGAGTTCGGGTCGCCGCCCGGCCAGTCGGCGATCAGGTTGTAGCCGGTGGCGCCGCTGGAGGTGAAGGTCTGCAGCGTGGTGGTGAAGCCCGCGGCGTCGAGCTTGGCCTTCACGTAGTCGATCGAGGCCTTGTAGCCGGGCCTGCCGTGCGCGCGGTTGCCGCCGTTGTTGGCGGCGATCGTCGAGAACTGCGACAGGTGGGCCTTGACGTTGGCCAGCGGGATGTCGGGCGGCGTCGGCGCCGCGGCGACCGCCGTGGGGGCGGCGAGTGCGGCGGGGGCGGTGGCGGCGAACAGGCCCGCGACCGCGAACGCGGTCACGGCAGCGAGGCGCCGAGAGACGGACAGGCTCATGTGGGGGCTCCGGAATTCCGCGGGGATGTGACGGAACGGGTGGGGATAGAGCGGGTGAGCGTTAGTGCGTCAGTGCGAGCCTGATGGTCAGTGAGAGTGTGACTATCCGTCAAGACCACAATCCGGTCAGGGTGGTTCGGAAAACGGACGATCCCCGGTACGGGCGTTCCGTACCGGGGATCGTGGGGCTGGGGCGAGGGGCGTTACGCGGGCTCGCGGGCCGGCGCGGCCACCACCGCCGGCGCCGCCTCGACCCTCCTGCGGGACCGCCGCGCGGTGCGCAGGGCGTCCCAGGTCAGCAGGGCGAGCGCGGCCCACACCAGCGAGAATCCGGCCCACCGCTCGGGCGGCATGGCCTCGTGGAAGTACAGGACGCCGAGCCCGAACTGGAACACCGGCGCCATGTACTGGAGCATCCCCAGGGTGGACAGCGGGACCCGGATCGCGGCCGCGCCGAAGCACACCAGCGGGAGCGCGGTGACCAGCCCGGTCGCGGCGAGCAGGGCGGAGTGCCCCGGCCCCTGGGACACGAAGGTGGACTGCCCCTGCGCGGCCAGCCACAGCACGTATCCGAGGGCGGGCAGGAACAGCACGGCGGTCTCCGCGGCCAGCGATTCGAGGCCGCCCATGTTGAGCTTCTTCTTGATCAGCCCGTAGGCGGCGAAGGAGAACGCGAGGACCAGCGAGATCCACGGCGGCCGCCCGTAGCCGACGGCCAGGACCAGGACGGCGGCGAAGCTGATGCCGACCGCCGCCCACTGCGCGCGGCGCAGCCGCTCGCCGAGCACCAGCACGCCGATGGCGATGCTGACGAGCGGGTTGATGAAGTAGCCGAGGCTGGCCTCGACGACATGGCCGTTGTTGACGGCCCAGATGTACAGGCCCCAGTTCACGCTGATGATCGAGGCGGCGAGCGTGGTGAGGGCCAGCTTGCGGGGCCGGCGCAGCAGCTCGGCCATCCACCCCCAGCGGCGCAGCGCGAGCAGCGCCAGGCCCACCACGGCCAGGGACCACACCATGCGGTGGGCGAGGATCTCGACAGCTCCGGAGGGCTTGAGGAGCGGCCAGAACAGCGGGACCAGCCCCCACATGCCGTATGCGGCGAATCCGTGGAGCAGACCCGTGCGCTGCTCGTTCTCTGCCTTCACGGGGGCCTCCTGTACGACTTCAAGCCAACTTCACGACGGTAACGCCGCCGGGGCCGGATGTCATGCCCGTTACTGCGAGATACTCATGACATTCGGGGGACTGTCGCGGGGGCGCGGGGCCGCCGCGGGGCTGCTCGGCGGTTGCCGGGCGCACCTCACGGCGGAGCACGGCCGGGGCGGCCGGGGTCCGTACGCGCCGGAGCCCGGGCCTCCGGGGAGGTCCGGGCTCCGGCGCGGGGTGCGCGGCGCCGGTCAGCCGACGACCGTCCAGGTGTCGTTGCCGCTCAGCAGGGCGCCCAGGTCGCCCTTGCCGCCGCGCTCGATCGCCAGGTCGAGCTGGTCGGCCATGAGCGTGTCGTACACGGGCCGCCGGACGCTGCGGAACACCCCGATCGGGGTGTGGTGCAGGGTGTCGGGGTCGGCCAGCCGGGACAGGGCGAACGCCGTGGTCGGGCTGGTGGCGTCGGCGTCGTGGACCAGGACGCGCGACTCGTTCTGCGGGGTCACCGCCACGACCTCCAGGTCGCCGGTGTCCGGGTCGCGGACCACGCCCTTGGAGCCGTCCGCGCCGAAGCGGATCGGCCGGCCGTGCTCCAGCCGGATCACGGCCTCCTGGGCCTGCTCGTTGTCCTTGAGCACCTCGAAGGCGCCGTCGTTGAAGATGTTGCAGTTCTGGTAGATCTCGACGAGCGCCGTGCCCTCGTGGGCGGCGGCCTGGCGCAGCACCTCGGTGAGGTGCTTGCGGTCGGAGTCCACGGTCCGGGCGACGAAGGAGGCCTCCGCGCCGATGGCCAGGGACACCGGGTTGAAGGGGGCGTCGAGGGAGCCCATGGGCGTGGACTTGGTGATCTTCCCGACCTCGGAGGTCGGCGAGTACTGGCCCTTGGTCAGACCGTAGATCCGGTTGTTGAACAGCAGGATCTTGAGGTTGACGTTCCGCCGCAGGGCGTGGATCAGGTGGTTGCCGCCGATGGACAGGGCGTCGCCGTCACCGGTGACCACCCAGACGGACAGGTCCCGGCGCGAGGTGGCCAGCCCGGTGGCGATGGCGGGGGCGCGGCCGTGGATGGAGTGCATCCCGTAGGTGTTCATGTAGTACGGGAAACGGGAGGAGCAGCCGATGCCCGAGACGAAGACGATGTTCTCCTTCGCCAGCCCCAGCTCGGGCATGAAGCCCTGGACGGCGGCGAGCACCGCGTAGTCGCCGCAGCCGGGGCACCAGCGGACCTCCTGGTCCGACTTGAAGTCCTTCATGGACTGCTTGGCCTCGGCCTTGGGCACCAGCGACAGCAGCGTCGGGCCCGGGCCCGCGTCGGTCACCTCAGTCATTGATGGCCTCCTTGAGAACCGTGGCGAGCTGCTCCGCCTTGAACGGCATTCCGTTGACCTGGTTGTACGACTGCGCGTCGACCAGGTACTTCGCCCTGATCAGGGTGGCGAGCTGCCCGAGGTTCATCTCCGGCACCACGACCTTCTCGTAGCGCTCCAGGACCTCGCCGAGGTTCCGGGGGAAGGGGTTGAGGTGGCGCAGGTGCGCCTGGGCGACGGGCTCGCCGGCGAGCCGCAGGCGGCGGACCGCGGCCGTGATCGGGCCGTAGGTGGAGCCCCAGCCCAGGACGAGCGTGCGGGCCCCGTCCGGGTCGTCGACGTCCAGGTCCGGCACGGCGATGCCGTCGACCTTGGCCTGGCGGGTGCGGACCATGAACTCGTGGTTGGCCGGGTCGTAGGAGATGTTGCCCGTGCCGTCCTGCTTCTCGATACCGCCGATGCGGTGTTCGAGGCCGGGCGTGCCGGGAACGGCCCACGGACGGGCCAGGGTGTGCGGGTCCCGCTTGTACGGCCAGAACACCTCGCTGCCGTCGGCGAGCTCGTGGTTGGGGCCGCTCGCGAACCGGACCCTGAGGTCCGGCAGGTCCGCGACGTCGGGGATCCGCCACGGCTCGGAACCGTTGGCGAGGTAGCCGTCCGAGAGCAGGAACACCGGCGTCCGGTACGTCAGCGCGATCCGGGCCGCGTCCAGGGCCGCGTCGAAGCAGTCCGCGGGCGTCCTCGGCGCGACGATCGGGACCGGGGCCTCGCCGTTGCGCCCGTACATCGCCTGGAGCAGGTCCGCCTGCTCCGTCTTGGTCGGCAGGCCCGTCGAGGGTCCGCCGCGCTGGATGTCCACGATCAGCAGCGGCAGCTCCAGGGAGACCGCCAGCCCGATCGTCTCCGACTTCAGGGCCACACCGGGTCCCGAGGTGGTGGTGACGGCCAGCGACCCGCCGAAGGCCGCGCCGAGGGCCGCTCCGATGCCGGCGATCTCGTCCTCGGCCTGGAAGGTCCGCACGCCGAAGTTCTTGTGCTTGCTCAGCTCGTGCAGGATGTCCGAGGCGGGCGTGATCGGGTACGAGCCCAGGTAGAGCGGCAGATCGGCCTGCCGGCCCGCCGCGACCAGCCCGTAGGCCAGGGCCAGGTTCCCGGAGATGTTGCGGTAGGTGCCGGGCGGGAAGGCGCGGGTGGCCGGCGCCACCTCGTAGGACACCGCGAAGTCCTCGGTGGTCTCGCCGAAGTTCCAGCCCGCGCGGAACGCCGCGACGTTCGCCTCCGCGATGTCCGGCTTCTTCGCGAACTTCTGCCGCAGGAACGCCTCCGTACCCTCGGTCGGCCGGTGGTACATCCACGACAGCAGGCCCAGCGCGAACATGTTCTTGCTGCGCTCGGCCTCCTTGCGGGAGAGCCCGAAGTCCTTCAGCGCCTCCACGGTGAGGGACGTCAGCGGCACCGGATGGAGGTTGTAGGCGTCCAGTGAGCCGTCCTCCAGCGGCGAGGTCGCGTAGCCGACCTTGGCCATGGGGCGCTTGGTGAACTCATCCGTATTGATGATGATCTCCGCACCGCGCGGCACGTCCCCGATGTTGGCCTTGAGCGCTGCCGGGTTCATCGCGACCAGCACGTTCGGGGCGTCACCGGGCGTGAGGATGTCGTGGTCGGCGAAGTGCAGCTGGAAGGACGAGACACCCGGCAGGGTCCCGGCGGGGGCGCGGATCTCGGCGGGAAAGTTCGGCAGGGTGGAGAGGTCGTTGCCGAACGACGCCGTTTCCGAGGTGAACCTGTCGCCGGTGAGCTGCATGCCGTCACCCGAGTCACCCGCGAAGCGGATGATCACGCGATCGAGACGGCGGACTTCCTTGCCGCCGGGGCCCGCCGGAGCGCGCTGCCCACCGACAACCGCACCCCCAGCCCCATCGGCCTGCTCGGCTGGGCTACTGACCTGGCTGGTCACTGAACTGGACCTCCTTCGAGGCGCGGGCACCCCCGGTTTCAACCCTACGTCGGTAGGGTCCCGTCTCCGGGGAGCGCCCACGTTCCGGACCGTCGGACCGTCCTTCGAGACGCTCCTACCGGCTTGCCTTGTCTGACAGAGTGTCGATCGATCAAGACTTCACGTAATCAGGACTTCAGGTACGTGAGAACGGCCAATACACGCCGGTGATCCCCGTCACTCGGCGACAGGCCCAGCTTCATGAAGATGTTGCTGACGTGCTTCTCCACGGCTCCGTCGCTCACGACGAGCTGCTTCGCCACCGCGGAATTGGTGCGGCCCTCGGCCATCAGCCCCAGCACCTCGCGCTCGCGCGGGGTCAGCCCCGCCAGCACGTCCTGCTTGCGGCTGCGGCCCAGGAGCTGCGCCACGACCTCGGGGTCCAGGGCGGTACCGCCCCGGGCGACACGCACCACGGCGTCCAGGAACTCCCGGACCTCGGCCACCCGGTCCTTGAGCAGGTACCCCACCCCGGTGCTGGAACCGGCCAGCAGTTCGGTGGCGTACTGCTCCTCCACGTACTGCGACAGCACCAGCACCCCGACGCCGGGGTAGTCCCGCCGCAGCCGCACCGCGGCCCGCACCCCCTCGTCGGTGTGCGTCGGCGGCATCCGCACGTCGGCCACCACCACGTCCGGCAGCGCGTCCCGCGCCGCCAGCTCCGACACCGTCCCGATCAGGGCCTCCGCGTCCCCGACGCCCGCCACGACGTCATGCCCCCGGTCGGTCAGCAACCGGGTCAGGCCCTCACGCAGCAGCACTGAGTCCTCGGCGATGACCACCCGCACCCTGTCGTCCACGTCTCTGCAGCTCCCGCGTCCACTCGTACCCGTACTCCCTGACGCTGCCAAGCATCCCAGCCCCGGAGCCCGATCAAGGCCCCGGCGGGACAACGGATGGGCGTACGGGGGGAGTTTCCGGAAACGGCGGGTTTTGCGAAAGGGCCGGTGGGGCGTGGGGCGGGGCGGCGTGGTGAGGCGGGGGTGAGGCGGGGATGGGAGCCGGGTGAGGCACCGGTGAGACCGCGGGCGACGAGGCGGTGCGGGGGAGGGGCGCGGCCGGTGCGCGCCGACGGCGGCCTCAGGGCCGGATGCGCCAGGGCAGCTCCGCGGTGACCCTCGTACCGCCTTCGGCGGGGGAGTCGACCACCAGGACCCCGTCCACCGCGTCCAGCCGGTCCGCCAGCGCGGCCAGCCCCGTGCCGGCCGCGTGCGCATCCGCCCCGGCCCGCCCGTCGTCGGCGACCTGGAGCAGCAGCCGCTCCCCGGACTTCCACACGTCCACCGAGGCCGAGCGGGCCGCCGCGTGCTTGCTCACGTTCCGCAGCAGCTCCGACACCGTGAAGTACGCGATGCCCTCGATCGCCTCCGCCGGCCGGGCCGGCAGGTCCACCGCCACCTTCACCGGCACCACGCACCGCGCCGCCACCGAGGACAGGGCCGCGTCCAGCCCCCGGTCGGTCAGCACGGCCGGGTGGATCCCCCGCGCCAGGTCCCGCAGCTCCTGGAGCGCGATCTTCACCTCGCCGTGGGCCTCGTCCACCATGCGCGCCCCGGCCTCCGGGTCCTCCAGCAGCTTCTCCTTCGCGAGCCCCAGCTCCATGGCAAGCGCCGCGAGCCGGGCCTGGGCGCCGTCGTGCAGGTCGCGCTCGATGCGGCGCAGATCGGCCGCGGCGGTGTCCACGACCACCCCGCGGTCGGACTCCAGCTCGGTGACACGGCTGTCCAGGCGGGACGGCCCGAGCAGCCCGCCGACCATGACCCGGTCCACGACGGTCAGGGCCCGCAGCACCCAGGGCGTGGCGAGGGTGAGCAGCAGGCCCACCAAGGCGGTGGCGACGACGGCCGCCGGCGAGTCCAGGTAGAAGGAGTATGCGTCGTTCTGGAACAGCATGAGACCGGGCTGGTCGGTGAAGGCCGGGAACACCCAGAACCACAGCGGGTACAGCAGCATGGACCAGCCCGACACCCAGAACGTCAGTGCCAGGCAGAAGCCGAACACCGCCCACGGGAAGTGGACCACGGAGTACAGCACGTGCCGCCAGGCACTGCCGCTCTTCAGCAGCGCTGCCACGGCGGCGACCGCCCCGCCCTTGCGCGCCCGGACCGGCGCCGGCTCCCCGACCTCGGCCCGGAGCAGCGTACGGACCCGGGCCCGCTCCACATGCCCGAAACCGCGGCACATGGCCAGCACGCCCGCCAGGACGGGAACGCCGAGGAAGGTCACGAGGAGCCCGGCCCCGAGGCTGACGCCGGTGACGGCGAGCGAGAAGTACAGCGTGCTGAGCGGCAGCCCGACCAGCACGTGTCCGAGCTCCCGCCAGGTCCTGCCCTCGACCGGCGCCCGCAGCACGGAACCGATTGCTTTGCCGTTGTCCATGATCCCGACCCGCCCCTCATGTCTTCTCGTCCACCCCACCCTGCCGCCCCCCCACCCCCCGAACCATGCGGCGGGTCGGCCTCTCCGCCGGGGGGTTATCCCCACCCCGCCCCACACCCGCGGCGCCCGCAGACCGGAGGCGCTCCACCGAACAAGGTCTCAGCCCCAAGACCCGCGAACGAGGGGACGGGGGGCCGCAGGGTGGGGGCGATCCCGAGCGAGGTCTCGGCACCAAGGCCCGCGAACGGGGGGACGGGTGGCCCGCAGAGCAGGGCCCTCCGCCGAGCGAGGTCTCAGCACCAAGGCCCGCAGAACGGGGTGACCGGGGGCCGCAGGGTGGGGGTGCGGGGACGGTGGGGGGTGTCCCCGCAGGCGAAGCGAACCCACCCCGTCCCACTCCTCCGGCCCCGCTCAGGTTCGCAAGCCGAGGAGACCCCCCCCCCCCGGCCCCCCCCCCCCCCCCCCCCCCCCCCCCCCCCCCCCCCCCCCCCCCCCCCCCCCCGCCCCCCCCCCGCCCCCCCCCCCCCCCCCCCCCC
>NZ_JBHXRU010000019.1:0-73029 GCF_042716255.1 Streptomyces sp. NPDC058662
TTGCGAACCTGAGCGGGGCCGGAGGAGTGGGACGGGGCTGGGTTCGCTTCGCCTGCGGGGACACCCCCCACCGTCCCCGCACCCCCACCCTGCGGGTCCTCATCTGCCCCGCGCCCCGCCCCGCGGACCGCTATCTGCGCCTGCTGCCTGCGGACCCTTTGCCCTGCGCCTGCTGCCTGCGGACCCTTGTCTGCGCTGCGCCGCCGGTCTGCGGACCTTCATCAGCCCTGCGCCTCCGCCCTGCGGACCCTTATCTGGGCTGCGCCGCCGGTCTGCGGACCCTTATCTGGGCTGCGCCGCCGGTCTGCAGACCGCCCTGGTCATGCGTGCCGCTTCCGCGGACTGTGATCGGGGCCGTGCTCTGCCCTGGGGGACGCCTCGCTTTGCTTCGGGCTTCGTGCCACGAGGGTGGCCGGGCGGTAGGTCTTCGTGGGGGGTCGGGGGCCGGGGGTGGTCAGGTGGTGGTGTTGCGGGTTGTGTCGAGGATTACCCGGGCCACCAGTGCGGGGTCGTCGTGCATCGGTACGTGGCCGCAGCCCGGCAGTCGGACCAGCCGGGCGCCCGGGACGGTCTGCTTGGCCCGTACGCCCTGCCGGCGCAGCAGCAGCCGGTCGCGTGAGCCCCAGGCGATGGTGACCGGCAGGCCCGGTACGTCGTGGGTGAACCGGACGGAACCACCCGCCGCCAGCGTCTGCTCGAAGCCGGTCGCCCCGCGCAGCGCGAGGGTCTCGGCGACGACGGCCTCGGGCGAACGGCGGCCGGGGCGGGCGTAGATGCTGCCGGTGAGTGCGGCGCGCCCGGCCGCGCTGCGCGAGAGGCGTTCCAGCGCCGGGCCGGGCAGAGCCCTCGCGCCGGCGCGCATCGCGAGGAGCGCGGCGAAGGCGTAGCGGCGCTCGCCCGGGGTCCAGAACCCGGCGGGGGAGAGCGCGGTGATCGACCGGACCAGGCCGCTCCGGCCCATTTCGAGCGCGAGCAGTCCGCCGAGGGAGTTGCCGGCCACGTGCGGACGCTCGACGCCGAGCGCCGCGCAGAGGGCGCCGAGTACGGGGGCGACGGTTCCCAGGTCGTACGGAACCCCTTCCGGCAACGGCTCGGAGAGGCCGAAGCCCGGCAGGTCGACGGCTATCACGTCGTGCTCGGCGGCCAGGATGTCCGTCACCGGGTGCCAGGCCTGCAGGTGGTGGCCTATGCCGTGGAGCAGGAGGAGCGGTTCGCCGGAGCCTTTGCGCTCGTAGGCGACGGTGGTGCTGCGGGGGCCCCGCGGCGAGTCGATGGTGACGGAGACCGTGGCGGTCATGCTGCTCCTCGTCGGGATGCATACGAGACGGGCTGTCAGTAGTGCTTCCGTCATGACTACCGCCCGGTAGCCCTTGACTACAAGCCTTCGGGGCGTACGAGAACATCCCATGAACGGCTTGATACCTATGCCCGATCTGCCCGGCAAGGGATGAGTATTGGTCTTGACCAAGGGGGTGCGCCGTCCTATCGTCGCAGGGATAGTGCAGGAACCTTTAATAAACAAAGGCGCGGAACTGCCGCTGGATCACACGGCGAGTGCAGCGATGGCAGGAGGACTCAGGGTGGGGACCATGCAGCTCGAAACGGTGCCGGAGCCGAAGTACTGGCACCTGAAGACCGTCCTCAGCGAAGCGCTCGACCAGGACTTCGCCGTCGGCGAGGTCCTGCCGAACGAGCGCGAGCTCGCCGCCCGCTTCGGGGTCGCACGTGCGACCCTGCGCCAGGCCCTTGAGCAGCTGGAGCTCGAAGGCCGGCTGCAGCGGCGCCGCGGTGTCGGTACCACCGTCGCCCCGCCGCGCGTCGGCGTCGACGTCGGCAGCGCGCAGCACAGTTGGCCCGGCGACAGCGTCGACGGCTGGGAGGCGGTGGACGCCGCCGAGGCGGTCGCGCCGAACGCCGTCCTCAAGCTCCTCGGAACCGCCTTCGCCGCCGACGAGGCGGTGCACGTCGTGCGCCGCACCCGGGTCACCCAGGGGCAGGCCGTCGCCGCCGAACTGCTCTACGTACCGGTCGCGTCGGTGCCGGGGCTCTCCGCGATCGAGGCCCCCGCAGGCCCCGCCCGGGCCCGTGCGGTACTGCGCGAGCTGCAGCGGCTCGTCCTCGACGGGCAGGACCGCTCCGTGGAGCTCGGATCCGCCCGCGCCGACGACGCCAAGGAGCTGGACCGGCTGCCCGGAGCCCCGGTGCTCCTCGTCACCACCCGGTACTTCACCGCGGCCGGAACGGCGGCCGTCTCGGTGGCCACCTACCGCGCCGACACCTGCCGCCTCACCTTCGGGGACTCGGGCGACGTCCAGATCACCCACGAGCCCCGCGTGGCCTCCTGACGCGCGGATCCGTGTACGCCGCCGCTCCGAGCCGCCCCGCGCGGCCGGGGCGGCGGCTGTGCGACCTCCCCGCCCCGAGTCGGGGCGGGTCAGCGGCGGCGGGCCGTGACCGTCTTCTCCACGGCGAAGAGCTCCTCCTCGACGTGGTCCAGCGCGAGCCGCAGCGCCCCCGTGGCCACCGCGGCCTCGCCGAGCAGTGACAGGGCCACCCGGGGCGGGCGCAGGCAGTAGCGCTCCAGTTCCTGGCGGAGGGGTCCCAGTACGCCGTCCAGGCCGGCCGCCCAGCCGCCGAGGACCACCAGCTCCGGGTCCATGGCCAGGACCAGGGCAGCCACGTCGTGCACGAGCCGCTGCAGGAAGCGGTCCACAGCAGCCACGGCCCGGGCGTCGCCCCGCTTCGCCATGGCGAAGACCTCGGCGACGGCGGGCTCGTCGAGCGGGTGCAGGGGCTCACCGGTGGTCGACAGGAGCCGCTCCGGCGTGACCTCGCGGCCGAGCAGGTGCAGGGCGCCGATCTCGCCGGCCGCCCCGCCGAACCCCCGGTGCAGGCGGCCGCCGATCAGCGAGCCGGCGCCGGGGCTGAGCCCCGCCATCACGAAGACGATGTCGTCGGTCTCCTGCGCGGCGCCCTTCCAGTGCTCGGCGACCGCCGCCGCGTTGGCGTCGTTCTCCACCTGCACCGGGCAGCGGAACGAGCGTCGCAGCCGCTCACCGAGCGGCAGCCCCGTCCAGCCGGGCAGTGCAGTGCCGAGGCGGACCGTGCCGTCCGCCTCCACGATTCCGGGACTGCCGACCCCGACCGCCCGCAGCGAGTCGCGCGGGATACCGGCGCGGCGGAGCAGTTCGGCGACCGCCGTCCGCACCCGCTCCAGCCGCTCGTCCGCGGAGGCCGTCTCGGCTACTTCCTTCGTTCCGGCGCCGATGACCCGCCCGTCCAGTCCGGACAGCAGGACCGCGACGCGGTGCGAGCCGATCTCGATGCCGAGCAGATGGCCGGCCTCCGCCCGGAAGCGGAAGCGCCTGGCCGGCCGGCCCTGGCGCCGCGCGCCCTCCTCGGCGTCGGCCTCGACGACCAGCCCGGTCGCGATCAGCCCCTCCACCACGCCTTCGACGGTCGGGCGGGAGAGACCGGTCACCCGGGTCAGGTCGGTGAGGGTCGGCGATCCCGCCGCCCGCAGTGCGCGCAGCACCACGGCCGAATTGATGCGCCGAAGCAGAGAGGGGTCCCCGCCGGTCAGCTGCCCCAACGTGCTGTCCTCCCAGCTAGCGAGCCTGTCAGCCGGATCGTACTGCCCGGTCGGTGCGGCGGCGAGAACCAGCCCCCCATCCACCGGAATACGACAGTCCTGCCCTCAGGCCGGGGCGACGAACCCCGACTCGTAAGCAGTGATCACGGCCTGCGTCCGATCCCGCGCCCCCAGCTTCGCCAGAATCGCGCTGACGTGCGATTTTACCGTCTCCGTGCCGACGATCAGGTCCGCGGCGATCTCCACATTGCTCAAACCCCGTGCCATCAGCCGCAGTACCGCCCCCTCCCGCTCGGTCAGCGCCGCCCGCTCCAGCGCGGCCCGCGCCTGCTGGTTCCCGTATTCGGCCGCGAGGGCGCGTACGGCGGCGGGGAACAGCAGCGTCTCCCCCTCCGCTACCAGGCGTACCGCGTGGACGATCTCCGCGGGCCGGGCCCGCTTGAGCAGGAAGCCGTCGGCCCCCGCCCGCAACGCCTGGTACACGTACTCGTCGTTCTCGAAGGTGGTCACCACGAGGATCTTGGGCGGGTTGTCGATCGTACGCAGGACCGCCCGGGTCGCCTCGATCCCGTCGAGCAGCGGCATCCTCACATCCATCGCCACCACATCCGGGCGCAGTTGCCGTACGAGCGGGATCACGGAGGCGCCGTCGGCCGCCTCACCCACCACGTCGATGTCGGGCTGGGCGTCCAGGACGGCACGCAGACCCGCGCGCACCAGGGGTTCGTCGTCGACGAGTAGTACGGTAACCGGCATCCGGTCAGCCTATTCGCTCCAGCGGAAGCCGTGCGCGCACCCTCCAACTCCCCTCGTACGGTCCTGTCTCCACCTCTCCGCCGAGCAGCGCGGCCCGTTCCCGTATGCCTCGCAGACCGCTCCCGCCGCCCCTCATCAGCGTGGGACCGGTCGGCAGCGGATTGACGACCTCCAAATCCAGACGGCCGACAGCCACTTCGATGCGGATACGGACCGGAACCGGGCCGCAGTGCCGCAGCACGTTCGTCAGTGCCTCCTGCAGGATCCGGTACCCCTCGCGGGTGACGGGCCCCGGCAACTGGGCGATCGGACCCGACAGTTGCGCGTCCACCTCGGAGCCGGACGCGCGCGCCGAGCCCAGCAGCCGGTCCGCCTCCGCGAGGGTGGGCCGCTGCGAGGGGCTCTGCGCCGACTCCCGCAGGACCATGAGCACGCGCTCCAGATCTTCCAGTGCCGCCCGCCCGGTCTCCTCGATGGCCTCCAGGGCCCGGTCAGTGAACGCGGGATCGCCCGCGGCGCGGGCCGCCCCGGCCTGTACGACCGCGACCGTCAGCGCGTGCCCGATCGAATCGTGCAACTCCCGCGCGATCCTCGTCCGCTCCAGCAACTGCTCGGTACGTGCCTCCAGAACGCTCAGCCGCTCCGCGGCCGACGGCCCCAGCAGCTTCCGGGCGATGGATGTGACGGCCTCTCCCAACAGCACCACCGTGGCCACCAGTACCACGAGCGAGAGGGGCACGAGCAGTCCGGCCGCCCAGCGGGGCGGCGCGAAGGGCAGCAGCATGTCGCTGTCGAAGGGCTGCCCGGCGGCGATGCGGCCGAGCTCGATCGAGATGATCGGCAGCCACACCGTGGCCGGCGTCGCCACCGTGGCGAGGACGAGGCGTATCTCCAGCCACAGCACGGTCCGCCAGCGGTCCCCCCACTGGGCGGACGCCGCGGTGCTGATGGAGCCGTCGTGCTTGCCGTGCTCGTGCGGGGTCAACAGGAACTGCGCCTGCAGCCCTTCGGCGAGACGCACCCAGGGGAGCAGCCCGAAGGGCGCGACGATCAGCGCCGGCATCCAGGGCCAAGCGGGCTGTATGAAGAGCCACACGGCCACGATCAGCATGGGCACGAGCAGATGCAGCCAGCGTGTGTACGTGATCCCCCGGATCGGCGCACGAAGCAGTCGGTACATGACCTCATCCTGGCAGCCGGCCGATCACCGGCGTCTCCCCCACGTGGGGGAGACGGTCCCCCCGCATGGGGGAGGAGCGGGGGCGGGGCCGGCGGCGAACCTTGAGGCATGAACCGCATCGAGATCCGAGCACTGACCAAGGAGTACGGCACTACCCGCGCCGTGGACCACCTCACCTTCGACGTCCTGCCCGGCCGCGTCACCGGGTTCCTGGGACCCAACGGCGCCGGAAAGTCCACCACCCTGCGCCTGCTGCTGGGGCTCGACCGCCCCACGTCCGGGACGGCCACCGTCGACGGCCGGGAGTTCACCTCCTTCACGGACCCCCTGCACCGGGTCGGCGCGCTCCTCGACGCCCAGGCCGTCCACGGCGGCCGGACCGCCCGCGACCACCTGCGCGTCCTGGCCGCCTCGAACGGGATCGCGGGCCGCCGGGTGGACGAGGTCCTGGAGGAGGCGGGCATCGCCTCCGCGGCCCACCGAAGGGTCAAGACCTTCTCGCTCGGTATGCGCCAGCGGCTGGGCATAGCAGCGGCCCTGCTGGGCGACCCGGGGGTGCTGCTCCTGGACGAGCCGACCAACGGGCTCGACCCGGAGGGCATCATCTGGATCCGGGAGCTGATGCGCGGCCTCGCCACCGAGGGGCGCACGGTCCTGGTCTCCAGCCACCTGATGTCCGAGACCGCCGCCCTGGCCGACCACTTGATCGTGCTGGGGCAGGGCAGGCTGCTGGCCGACAGCACGACGGAGGCGTTCATCGACGCGCGCAGCACACCTCGGGTGCGGCTGCGGACCTCGGACCCGATCCGCCTGCGAGCCGCTCTCGCCAGGGACGGCTTCGAGCTCACCGGCGCCGACGGCGGGCGCTGGACCGTCGACGGCATACAGGCGGAGCGACTCGGCAGCATGGCCGCCCGGGAGGGCATCCCCATGCTGGAACTCACCGACGAGCGGGCCTCGCTGGAACAGGCCTACCTCGATCTCACCGCCGGGCACGCCCAGTTCTCCGCCGGCCGCTGAGACTCCGACCCCTGACCCCTGACCAGGAGGCCTTCCATGAGCACCGCTCTGCCCACCCTGCCTGTCATGCACTCCGAATGGATCAAGATCAGATCGCTGCGCGGCACGCTCGGCGCCCTGATAGCCGTGCTCGTCACCACCGCCGGCATACAGGCGTTCACCGCTTGGGCGATCGGCACGGCGGAGGAGGGCAGCATGGGCGACGATCCGCTGTTCGCGGCCTACTACGCCATCAACTTCGGACAGGTCGCGGCCATAGCCTTCGGAGCGAATGCCTTCTCCGCGGAGTTCCACAACTCCGGCCTGCGGACCACCTTCACAGCCGTGCCCAACCGCACGCGGTTCTACCTGTCGAAGATCGCCGTGGTGGGCGGACTCGCCCTCGTGGTGGGCCAGGTGACGGGGCTGCTCACCTTCCTCGCCGGGCAGGCGTTCATGGGCCGGTACGCCCTGGAGCTGGGCGCCCCCGGCACGGTGCGCTCCGTCATCGGCTGCGGTCTCTACCTGGCGGTCATCGCCCTGTTCGCGGCGGGCCTGACGGCCATCCTGCGCAGTGGTGTCGCTGTGGTCAGCATTCTTGTCCCCTTCGTCCTGCTGGTCTCCTTCGTCATCAGCGGAGTCGCCGCCGGGGCCGGGCAGTTCACGCCGGACAAGGCTGGTCAGATGGTGATGCGGAGCGAGGACACCGGCGGCGTGCTCGGGCCGTGGACCGGCATAGGTGTGGCGGCGCTGTGGGCCGCGGCGGCGGTGTTCGGCGGCTGGCTGGCGATACGCCGCAGGGACGCCTGACAGTCGGCCAGTTGTCAGTGGGCGCCGGAATACTGATGGCATGACCACGGCAGATCATCTCGACACGATCGACCGGCTGCGCGTACGGGAGTTCCCGGCGGAGCCGGACCGGTCCGGCGGGCGGAGCAGCGGCCCGGGCCACCACCTGGTGGAGGTCGGCCGGACCGGCGGCTGCCGGGAGGACGACGGCTCGGCGTGGATCGCGGCGAGCGATCAGATCAGCGCCGAGTACGGGGCCCTGACCCAGGCTCTGAGCGACCGGTGGGGGGAGCCGCAGGTCTTCGCCCTCGAATCGCTCGCAGTCCGCGCGGCCGAAGGAGAGGAGATACCGGAGCCCTGGGCGGAGGTGAGCGCCAGTACCGACCATGTGCAGCTGTGGCGGGCCGGGGACCACTGGCTGGTGGCGTACGTGACGCGGGGGGACGCGTACGACCCCTACCTGCTGATGGCGGGGGTCACGGTGGTCGACCCGCCGTAGCCCCCGGCCCAATGCGGGGGAGCACAGGCCGGGGACGGGCGCGGTCAGGGGGCGTCGGAGGATTCGGCGGCCGCTCGGAGGCGGGCGTACTCCTGGGCCATGGACTCGGCGGTCCAGTGGGCGTTGAGGCCGCTGGGGTTGGGCAGGGCCCAGACCCGGGTCGAGCCGATGGTGCGCTCCTGGGGGCCGATCTGCGCCGTGCGGTCGCCGAAGGCCGTGCGGTAGGCCGTGACTCCGACGACCGCGAGCCACTGGGGGCGCAGCAGTTCCACCTTGGCCGTCAGGAGGCGGCCGCCCTCGCGGAACTCCTCAGCGCTCAGTTCGTCGGCGCGGGCCGTGGCCCGGGCGACGACGTTGGTGATGCCCAGCCGGTAGCTCAGCAGCTCGTCCTGCTCGGCCGGGGCCAGCCGGCGCGGTGTGAAGCCGGACAGGTGCAGGACGGGCCAGAAGCGATTGCCGGGGCGGGCGAAGTGGTGGCCCGTGGCGGCGGAGAGGAGACCGGGGTTGATGCCGCAGAACAGCACGCGCAGACCGCCCGCGACCACGTCCGGGAGGACGCGGTCACGGGCGGCGTCGAGCTCGTCGGGAGTCAGAGGATCGACCCCGGCGCGTACCCGGCGGCCTCCGGGTGCTGCTTGGCGATCGCCTCGATGCGGGACACCACCGCCGCGACCTGGTCACCGGCGGCGCCGGTGAAGGACAGCTTGTCGGCCATCAGCGCGTCGAGCTGGGCACGGTCCAGCGGCATCCGCTCGTCGGCGGCCAGCTTGTCCAGCAGTTCGTTGCGCTCCGCGCCCTGCTCGCGCATGGCGAGCGCGGAGGCCACCGCGTGCTCCTTGATGACCTCGTGGGCGGACTCGCGGCCGACCCCGGCGCGTACCGCGCCCATCAGGACCTTCGTCGTGGCCAGGAAGGGGAGGTAGCGGTCCAGCTCGCGGGCGACGACCGCGGGGAAGGCGCCGAACTCGTCCAGGACCGTCAGGAAGGTCTCCAGCAGCCCGTCGAAGGCGAAGAAGGCGTCCGGCAGGGCGACCCGGCGGACCACGGAGCAGGAGACGTCGCCCTCGTTCCACTGGTCGCCGGCGAGCTCGCCGGTCATCGAGGCGTATCCGCGCAGGATGACCATCAGGCCGTTCACGCGCTCGCAGGAGCGGGTGTTCATCTTGTGCGGCATCGCCGAGGAGCCGACCTGGCCGGGCTTGAAGCCCTCGGTGACGAGCTCGTGGCCGGCCATCAGGCGGATCGTCTTGGCGATGGAGGACGGGGCGGCGGCCAGCTGCACCAGGGCGGTGACCACGTCGTAGTCCAGCGAGCGCGGGTAGACCTGGCCGACCGAGGTGAAGGCCTGGGCGAAGCCGAGGTGGGCGGCGATCCGCTGCTCCAGGTCGGCGAGCTTGGCGGCGTCGCCGCCCAGCAGGTCGAGCATGTCCTGCGCGGTGCCGACCGGGCCCTTGATCCCGCGCAGCGGGTAGCGGCCGAGCAGGTCCTCCAGGCGGTCGTACGCGACCAGCAGCTCGTCGGCGGCCGTGGCGAAGCGCTTGCCCAGGGTGGTGGCCTGCGCTGCGACATTGTGGGAGCGGCCCGCCATGACCAGCTCGGCGTGCTCGCCGGCCAGCTTGCCGAGACGGGACAGGACGGCGACCGCGCGGTCCCGGGCCAGCTCCAGGGAGAGCCGGATCTGCAGCTGCTCGACGTTCTCGGTGAGGTCGCGGGAGGTCATGCCCTTGTGGACGTGCTCGTGTCCGGCGAGGGCGTTGAACTCCTCGATCCGGGCCTTCACGTCGTGCCGGGTGACCTTCTCGCGCTCGGCGATGGAGGCGAGGTCGACCGTTTCCAGCACGCGCTCGTAGTCGGCGAGGGCCTCGTCCGGGACCTCGATACCGAGGTCCTTCTGTGCGCGCAGTACGGCGAGCCACAGCCGCCGCTCCAGCGTCACCTTGTACTCGGGGGACCACAGGACGGCGAGCTCCGCGGAGGCGTAGCGGCCGGCCAGGACATTGGGGATGCGGGGCTTGGCTGTCACGTGGAGTGATTCTACTTGGGCCGCGGCTGTGCGTTCACGCAGGTGGGCGCCCCGCCCGTGATTGTGCCTTGCTACGAGATCCGGGACACGTGCTACGGCTGTTCCTCGGCCGGCGCCCCGAACGGCAGCAGCTCCGGACGCTTGGCGGGGCGGCCGTCCCCGGACGAGCGGCCGGTCAGGCGCCGCCCGACCCAGGGGAGGAGGTGCTGCCGGGCGAAGCTGAGGTCCTGGGCCCGGCGCAGAGCCCAGCCCGGCGGCAGGCTCGCGGGCAGCTCGGTGCGCCAGTCCTGCTCGGCCGGCAGGCCCAGTGCCTGCCATACGGCCTCCGCCACCCGGCGGTGGCCCTCCGCCGTCAGGTGCAGCCGGTCGACGTCCCACATGCGGGGGTCCGCCAGGGCGGGGGCCCCGTACAGGTCAACGACCAGGGCCCCGTGCCGGGCGGCGAGCCCCTCGATGATGCCGAAGAGCTCCTCCATGCGCGGGCGGAAGCGTTCCATCACCGGTCCGTTGCGGCCGGGGGAGCGCATGAGGACGAGCTGCCGGCAGGAGGGAGCGAGGAGCTCCACGGCCGATTCCAGGTGGTATCGGACACGCCCCATGTCCACCTTGGGGCGCAGGGTGTCGTTCAGCCCGCCGACCAGGGTCACCACGTCGGCGCGCATCGCGGCAGCCACGGGTGCCTGCTCCTCGGCGATCTGACCGATCAGCTTGCCCCGGACCGCGAGGTTCGCGTAGCGGAAATCGGGCTCGCGCGCCGCGAGGCGGGCGGCAAGGAGGTCGGCCCAGCCCCGGTAGGAGCCGTCCGGCAGCAGGTCCGACATGCCCTCGGTGAAGGAGTCGCCGACCGCGACGTAACTGGTGTGACGGCTGTGACTGGTGTACGAGGCATTCATCTCCATGGCGGGACCGATGTTACCGCGCGGTACCCCGGCACGGCAGGGCCGGGGTACCGCACGGGGACGGCCGCCACTGCACGGGCTACACGGAGGTCTGCCGTCCGAACAGCTCGCGCAGGACGTCCTCCATCGTCACCAGGCCCGTCATGGCACCGTCCGGTCCGAGCACCGCCGCCAGGTGGGTGCGGCTGCGCCGCATGGCGGTCAGTACGTCGTCCAGCGGCGTCTCCGCCCGCACCTGGGCGATCGGCCGCAGGTCGGGCAGCGGGAACGGCTGCTCCCGTTCCTCGGCGTCCAAGGCGTCCTTGACGTGCAGGTATCCCAGGATCCGGCGCTGCGGGTCGAGCACCGGGAAGCGGGAGTACCCGTGCTCGGCGGACAGCCGCTCCAGCCCGGCCGGAGTGATGCCCTCCTGTGCGGTGACCACCCGGTGCGCGGGCAGAACCACGTCCGTCACCGGCCGGCGGCCCAGTTCCAGGGCGTCGTGCAGCCGCTCGCTCGCCCGGTCGTCGAGGAGCCCCGCGTTGCTGGAGTCCTTCACCATCCGCGCCAGCTCGTCGTCCGTGAAGGTCGCCGCGACCTCGTCCTTCACCTCCACCCGCAGCAGGCGCAGCAGGGCGTTGGCGAAGGCGTTGATGGCGAAGATCACCGGCCTCAGTGCCCGGGTGACGGCCACCAGCGGCGGCCCCAGCAGCAGGGCGGTGCGCACCGGTTCGGAGAGCGCCACGTTCTTCGGCAGCATCTCGCCGAAGAGCATGTGCAGGTACGTGGCCAGTGCGAGGGCGACCACGAAGGAGATGGCGTGCGACAGTCCGGACGGCACTCCGAAGAGGTCGAAGACCGGGGTCAGCAGGTGGGCGATGGCCGGCTCGGCGACCACGCCCAGCACCAGGGTGCACAGGGTGATGCCCAGCTGGGCCGCCGCCATCAGCGCCGACACGTGCTCCAGGCCCCACAGGACCGCGCGGGCGCGCCGGTCACCCTGCTCGGCGTACGGCTCGATCTGGCTGCGCCGCACCGAGATCAGCGCGAACTCCGCGCCGACGAAGAAGGCGTTGACGACCAGCGTCGCCAGGCCGATCAGCAACTGGATCGCGGTCATCGCTCCCCCTCCGCACTCTCGTCGTGGCCGGACTCGGCCGGCGCGTGCAGCAGGACGCGCGCGGCGCGCCGCCCGCCCGCGTCCACCACGTCCAGCCGCCAGCCGTCCAGCTCCAGGCTGTCGCCGACGGCGGGGATCCGGCCCAGCTCGGTCGCTATCAGACCGGCCAGGGTCTCGTACGGGCCGTCGGGCACCCGCAGCCCGATCCGCTGGAGCTGGTCCGTGCGCGCCGAACCGTCGGCGGAGTAGAGGGAGCGCCCGGACCCGTCCGTACCGGCCGGGGCCAGGTCGGGGGTCTCGTGCGGGTCGTGCTCGTCGCGTACCTCGCCGACGACCTCCTCGACGATGTCCTCCAGCGTGGCCACACCGGCGGTGCCGCCGTACTCGTCGATGACCACGGCCATCGTCTGCTTGCCGGACAGCCGGTCCAGCAGCCGGTCCACGGTGAGCGACTCCGGTACGAGCAGGGGTTCGCGCAGCAGCTTCGACACGGGGTGGCGGTGGCGCTCCTCGGCCGGGAGCGCCAGCACGTCCTTGATGTGGACGGTGCCGACGACGGTGTCGAGGCTGCCCCGGTACACGGGGAAGCGGGACAGGCCGGTGGCCAGGGTCGCGTTCGCCACGTCCTCGGCGGTGGTCTGCACGTCCAGCGCGGTCACCTGCACGCGCGGGGTCATCACGTTCTCGGCGGTCAGGTCGGCCAGGTTCAGGGTCCGGACGAACAGTTCGGCCGTGTCCTTCTCCAGGGCGCCCGCCTTCGCGGAGTGCCGCGCGAGCGCGACCAGCTCCTGCGGCGTGCGCGCCGAGGCCAGCTCCTCGGCCGGCTCCATGCCGAGCCGGCGCACCATGTGGTTCGCGGTCGTGTTCAGGTGGCTGATCAGCGGCTTGAAGGCCCGGCTGAAGACCCGCTGGGGGGTGGCGACCCGCTTGGCGAGGGCCAGCGGGGAGGAAATGGCCCAGTTCTTCGGGACCAGCTCGCCGACGACCATCAGGACGACGGTCGACAGGGCGGTGCCCAGGACCAGGGCGGTGGACGACGCGGCGCCGGACGAGAGCCCGAGGGCCTCGAAGGGGCCCTGGAGCAGGGCGGCGATCGAGGGCTTGGAGATCATGCCGATGACCAGCCCGGTCACGGTGATGCCGAGCTGGGCGCCGGAGAGCTGGAAGGTCAGGGTGCGAGAGGCGGCCAGAGCGCTGTCGGCCCCCCGCTCGCCTCGCTCGACGGCGCCTTCGAGCTCACCGCGCTCGACGGTGGTCAGGGAGAACTCGGCCGCGACGAAGACCCCGCAGGCGAGGCAGAGCAGCAGCGCCACGAGAAGCAGGAGCACTTCGGTCATCGGTCGTTCACCTCCGTCCCATGATCAGCCAGGAGGAGGGGTGCCGCGCGATGTCGCGTACGGGTATGTCGTGGACTGGGAGGCTCGCCCATGGGCGGACGCTCACACCTTTCATTCGGGAGGGATCGTTGCCCCTATGGTAAAGGAGGGGCAAAGTGGCGCGGTCATCCTGGTGGCGGGGTCGCCGGCACCAGGATATGAACGACCTTCATACCAGTCCTGCCCCCGAACGCCGTGACGAGCACGCCCCGCGACACCGGCCGGGCCGTCGCCGTGCCGTGGGAGGCGGGACGCGGGCCGCGGGTCTCGTCAGTCGATTCGGCGTGCCGATCCGATGACGCAGTACGAGGTCGGGAGCGCCGGGCCGCGCTCGGGCAGCCGGAAGCCGCGCTGGGAGACGATGCGGAAGCCGGCCGCCTCGATGGCGGCGAGCGGGTCCCGGGCGGTGTGGCAGCCGCCGAACAGCAAGGGCCACACGGTCCGGTCCAAAGTCCGCTGGATGGCGGCCATGCCGGGACCGGGCGCCAGGCCGTGCTCGAAGAACCGCAGTTCGGCGTCGGGGCGCAGGACGCGGTGCAGTTCGGCGAGGGAGCGCGGCAGGTTCCGGACCGTGCACAGGACGAGCGAGGCGACCGCGGCGTCGAAGGCCTCGCTCTTCACCGGGAGGGCCTCGGCGGTCCCCGGCACGATGTCCACCGGCACCTCGGCGCGCAGGGCGGCGGAGGACGCGAGGCGGCGCAGGGTGCGCTCCGGTTCGACCGCGACCACCTCGGAGACGGCGCGGGGATAGTGCGCGAAGTTCAGGCCGTTGCCGGCGCCGATCTCGATGACCCGGCCGGAGACGCCGTGCAGCAGCTCACGACGGAGGGCGGCGATGCCGCCCCGGGTGTCGGCGGTGGTGCTGGCGCGGGCGTAGAAACGGGCGAAGAGGGGGTGGCGGACGGGATCACGAGCGGTGTCTCGGGGCGGGGTGGTGGGGCGGCGGCGCGGCATGACGACCTCCGGGGGCGGCCGGGTACGTACCCGTACGTGGAGCCTGCCCGGTCGCTTGCGCGTCATCCCTCCCGGGGTGGGGGGTGGGTGCGTGCCGACCGGGGGCTGGGGCGGAGGGTTCCGGCGGAGTCCCAGGGGTGGGCTCGGGTGGTGTGCGGGGCTCCGCCCCGGGCCCCGCGCCTCAAACGCCGGCGGGGCTGTAGGGGGGGCTCCGCCCGGGCCCTGCGTGGGGCTGGACGGGGGCCCGGGCAAAGCCTAAAGCGCCGGCAGGGCTGTAGGGGGCTCTGCCCCGGCCCCGCGCCGCAAGCGTCGGCCAGGCCGGAGGGGGCTCTGCCCGGGCCCTGCGTGGGGCTGGGCGGGGGATTGCCCCGCGCCTCAAGCGTCGGCGGGGCTGGAGGGGGCTCTGCCCGGGCCCCGTGGGGCTGGACTGGGGTGCGCCCCGCGCCTCGAACGCCGGTCGGGCGGGGGTCCGTGGCTCGCCGCGCGGATGGAGGGGGCTCCGCTCGGGGCTCGGGGGGTCAGGGGCCCGTGGGGGTGTAGGGAGGTGGGGACCAGGTGGTCAGGAAGGTGGGGGCGGACCAGGTGCCGGCGAGGGTGGGGGCGAGCCACTCGGGGGCGGACGCGCGGAAGAGGGGCGGCGGGAGGGTGCCCGCGCCCGCCGGGACCGCGCCCAGGAGGGGGAGACCGCAGACGCGGGGAAGGTCCGCCAGGTTGCAGCGGGAGGCGAGGTCCGGGGCGGTGGGCCAACTGCCCACCACCACCCCGAGCGCGGTCAGGGCGCGGGCGCGCAGTGCCTCCGCCGTCAGCGCGGTGGAGTTGAGCGTGCCGAGTCCCGCCGGGGCCACCACCAGGACCGGGGCGTCCAGGAGGCGGGCCACGTCCGCGAGCGAGTGGCCCGCCTCGTCGAACCGTACGAGCAGTCCGCCCGCGCCCTCCACCAGGACGAGGTCGTGCGTCTCGGCGAGCCGCGCCGCCGCCTCCGCGATCTCGGCGGGCGCCGTCGCCGGCAGGCCCGAGCGCCGAGCCGCCGTGTCCGGGGCCAACGGCTCCGGGTAGCGCGCGAGTTCCACCCCCGTCACGGAGGGGCCCGCCAGCCGCACCGCCTCGGCGGCGTCGCCCGGCTCGTCCGGGCCCACGCCCGTCTGGGCGGGCTTGAGCACGGCCACCGAGCGGCCGGCCGCGACCGCGGCGGCCGCGATCGCCGAGGTGACCACGGTCTTGCCGATCTCCGTGCCCGTCCCGGACACGACCAGTACGGACATCTCAGCCTTCCTGCGCCGCCGCGCGCATCGCGCGGCAGATTCGGGCCACGTCGCCGTCGCCGGTGACGAACGGCGGCATGGTGTAGATCAGGTCGCGGAACGGGCGCAGCCACACGCCCTCGCGCACCGCCGCGCGGGTCGCGGCCGCCATGTCGACCGGGTGGTCCAGCTGGACCACGCCGATCGCGCCCAGGACCCGTACGTCCGCGACGCCGGGAATCCCCGCGGCGGGCGCCAGGCCCTCACGCAGGCCCGCCTCGATCCGCTTGACCTCGCCCGGCCAGTCCTGGGCGAGCAGCAGGTCGACGGAGGCCAGCGCCACCGCGGTGGCGAGCGGGTTGCCCATGAAGGTCGGCCCGTGCGCCAGTACCGGGACCTCGCCCCGGGAGATGCCGTCGGCCACGCGGCCGGTGCACAGGGTGGCGGCCAGCGTCAGGTACCCGCCGGTCAGAGCCTTGCCCAGGCACAGCACGTCGGGGGTGATCCCCGCGTGGCCCGCCGCGAACAGGGCGCCCGTGCGCCCGAAGCCCGTCGCGATCTCGTCGAGGATGAGCAGCACCTCGTACTCGTCGCACAGCTCGCGCAGCACCCGCAGGTAGCCGGGGTGGTGGAAGCGCATCCCGCCCGCGCCCTGCACCACCGGCTCCACGATCACGGCGGCGAGCTCGTGCGCGTGCGCGGCGACGAGGGAGCGCAGGTGGGCGGCGTACGCGGGGTCCACCGGGGTGTCGAAACCGCCGGGCGGCGCGTCCGCGAAGACCTGCCGGGGCAGCTGGCCCGACCACAGCTCGTGCATCCCGCCCTCGGGGTCGCACACGGCCATCGGCTGCCAGGTGTCGCCGTGGTAGCCGCCCCGCCAGGTCAGCAGCCGGGTCTTGCCGGGCCGTCCCACCGAGCGCCAGTACTGCAGGCACATCTTGACGGCGACCTCGACGGACACCGAGCCCGAGTCGCAGAGGAAGACGTGCTCCAGGCCCGGCGGGGTGATCTCGACGAGGCGGGCCGCCAGCCGGACGGCCGGCTCGTGGGTCAACCCGCCGAACATCACGTGGGACATCCGGCCCAGTTGGGCGGTCGCCGCCGCGTTCAGCACCGGGTGGTTGTAGCCGTGGATCGCCGACCACCAGGAGGACATGCCGTCGACGAGCTCCTCCTGGCCCCCGGCCTGCGCGGGGTCGGCGAGCCGCAGCCGGACCCCCGAGGCCGAGGCGACGACCAGCGGCTCCTGCCGCCCGGGCATCGGGCCGTACGGGTGCCACACGTGCTGCCGGTCCAGCGCGATCAGGTCGGCGGCCGGCAGCACGTCGTACGCGTGGTGCTGGTCAGGCATTGGGGGCGAGGTCCGTTCCCGCGCCGCGTCGGCGTACGGCGACCAGGTCGGACCGGACCTCGCCGGCCCCGCCGCGCGCGGGGGCGGGCTCGGCCGCCGGCTCCGCGTGCCCGGAGCAGCCGCCGCAGGCCGAGCCGCAGCCGGCCGCCGGGGCCTGCGCGCCCGTGGCCGTACCGGCGCCCGAGCCGCACACCGAGCCGCCACCGGCGGCGGCGTGGGAACCGCAGCCGCCGCCCGCGGCCTCGGCCTCCGCGAGGTCCGAACGGTGCGACGGGAGGGTCTGCGTACCGGCGCCCTCGACCTCGAAACCGGCGTCCGCGATCATGTCCAGGTCGGCCTGGCCGGCCTGCCCCTCGCTGGTCAGGTAGTCGCCGAGGAAGATCGAGTTGACCAGGTGCAGGGCGAGCGGCTGCATGGTGCGCAGGTGCACCTCGCGTCCGCCGGCCAGCCGCACCTCGACGTCGGGGCAGACGAACCGGACCATCGCCAGGATGCGCAGGGCCCGCTGCGGGGTGAGGTTCCACTCCTTGGCGAGCGGGGTGCCCTCGAAGGGGATCAGGAAGTTGACCGGAACCGAGTCCGGGTCCAGCTCGCGCAGCGAGTAGACGACGTCGACCAGGTCCTCGTCGCTCTCGCCCATGCCCGCGATCAGGCCGGAGCAGGCCGACAGGCCGGCGGCGTGCGCCTTCTGCACCGTGTCCACGCGGTCCGCGTAGGTGTGGGTTTTGGTGATCTGGCCGTAGGTCGCCTCGGACGTGTTGAGGTTGTGGTTGTACGCGTCGGCGCCGGCGTCCCGCAGCCGCTCGGCCTGGCCGTCCGACAGCAGTCCCAGGCACGCGCAGACCTCGACGCCCTCGTTCTGCTCCTTGATCGCCGCGATCGTCCTGCCCACGCGGTCCACGTCCCGGTCCGTGGGCCCGCGGCCGCTCGCGACCAGGCAGACGCGCTTCGCGCCGCCCGCGACACCGGCCGCGGCGGCCTGGGAGGCCTCCTCCGGCTTCAGCCAGGTGTACTTGAGGATCTCGGCCTTCGATCCCAGGCGCTGGGAGCAGTACGAGCAGTCCTCCGGACACAGGCCCGACTTCAGGTTGACGAGGTAGTTCAGCTTGACCCGACGGCCGAACCACTGGCGGCGCACCTTGCCGGCCGCGGCCACCACGTCGAGCAGTTCGTCGTCAGAGGTCGCCAGGACGGCGAGTGCTTCTTCGCGGGTCGGCAGCTCGCGCCGCAGTCCCTTTTCCACCAGGGTGTTCAGCAGGTCCATGAGGCCGATCCTGGACCACACCACCACTCCCGGCCAAGGAGAGATCGAACAACATGGCCGGAACGGAGTGTGTGTATCGCCACACCTGACGCTCGGGTAGCGGCCGATAGGGTCGTGCGGGTCTGTGGACTGCCGACAAAAAACGAGGACCCGCCGATGCCCCAGCACGCCCCCGACCCCGTGGACGTCTTCGCCTGGATCGACGACGCGGAGCGGGCGCGCGAGAAGGCCGGACTCGTCCGGACGCTCCGCCCGCGCCCGGCGCCCTCGCCGCTCCTGGACCTCGCGAGCAACGACTACCTCGGCCTGTCCCGCCACCCCGGGACCGTTCGGGGGGCGCGGGAGGCGGCCGAGCGCTGGGGGGCCGGAGCCACCGGATCGCGTCTGGTCACGGGAACCACCGAGCTCCACGCGGAGCTGGAGCGGGAGCTGGCCGCCTACTGCGGCTTCGAGGCGGCGCTGGTCCTGTCCTCCGGCTACGCGGCCAACCTCGCCGCCGTCACCGCGCTCAGCGACCGGGGCACGCTGGTCGTCTCCGACGCCGGGAACCACGCCTCCATCGTCGACGGCTGCCGCCTCTCGCGCGCCGAGACCGCCGTGATCCCGCACTCCGACCCGGCCGCCGCGCGCAAGGCGCTGGCCGCCCACGGGGGCCGGGCGCTGCTGGTCACCGACTCGGTGTTCAGCGTGGACGGGGACGCCGCCCCGCTCGCCGCGTACGCGGCGGCCTGCCGGGCCGAGGGCGCGGCCCTGGTCGTGGACGACGCGCACGGCCTGGGTGTGCTGGGCGAGGGCGGCCGCGGCGCGCTGCACGCCGCGGGGCTCGCGGGGGCGCCCGATGTCGTCGCCACCATGACCCTCTCCAAGTCCCTGGGCAGTCAGGGCGGGGCGGTCCTCGGCCCGGCCAAGGTGGTCCGGCACCTGGTCAACGCGGCCCGCACCTTCATCTTCGACACCGGCCTGGCCCCGGCCGCCGCGGGCGCGGCGCTGGCGAGCCTGCGGCTGCTGCGGCAGGAACCGGAGCGCGCCGACCGCGCCCGCGAGGTGGCCGCCCAGCTGTACGGGCGGCTCACCGCGTCCGGCCTGACCGCGGCCCGGCCGGACGCGGCCGTGGTGTCGGTACGTGCCCCGTCGGCATCGGCGGCACTGCGCTGGGCCGCCGACTGCCGCGAAGCGGGTCTGTCCGTGGGGTGCTTCCGGCCTCCGTCGGTGCCGGACGGCATCTCCCGGCTCCGACTGACCGCCCGGGCCGATCTCACGGGGGAGGAGATCACCCGGGCCGTGGAGACGATCCTGTCGACCGCTCCGGCCGGCGCCGCGGACGGGTGGGCGCGGTCCGAGGGCTGGCTCTAGGCCAGGTCCGCCCGTACCTGTGCGAGGAAGCCGTCCCAGGCCGGCCCGGTGAAGAGCACGGCCGGGCCGTCCGTCCGCTTGGAGTCGCGGACGGCCAGCAGGCCGCCGCCGAGGACGGCCGTTTCCACGCAGTTGTTCATTCCGGTGCTGCGGCTGCTCCGCCGCCACCGCGCGCTGTTCTGAAGTCCGCCGCTCGACAGGGGGGTTGCGGACCGGGGGGTTGCGGACACGGGGGGTGCCTCCTTACGCGTCGTCAGCGAGGGCGCTGATCAGTTCCGACGAGTCCTGGGGCGGGAGGGCGTGCGCCTGGATGGTGCGGAACGCGGCGCTGTACGCCTCAAGGTCTTCCTTCCGCTCCAGATAGAGGCTACTCGTCAAATGGTCGAGTACCACCACATCCAGATCGGCGATGTTCGGAAATGAGAAGATGACGAACGGCCCGGTGAGGCCGAGATGGCCCCCCACGCTGAACGGCAGTACCTGCAGGCTCACTTGGGGCAGTCGCGCCACATCCACCAGATGCCGCAACTGCGCCGCCATCACCCCCGGCCCGCCGATCTGCCGCCGCAGCACCGCCTCGTCCAGGACGGCGCTCAGCTCCAGGGGCGGATCGGCCCGCAGCACGGACTGCCGGGTCAGCCGTACGTCGACCAGCGCGTCCACCTTCGGTTCGGGCAGCCCGCCGAGCGCGGCCCGGGTCACCGCCCGCGCGTAGTCGGGGGTCTGGAGCAGGCCGGGCACCACCGACAGTTCCACGGTACGGGCCGAACGCGCGCCCGCCTCCAGGCTGATGAAGTCCCGGTACTCCTGGGGCAGCAGGCCCCGGTAGTCGTGCCACCACTGGCGGCCCCGACCCGTGTCGCCGCCCGGCCCGGGGCCCGCGGCGGAGACGGCCAGGGCCTCCAGCAGCGCGCGCTGCTCGCGGCTGACGATCTCGCCGTAGGCGTCCAGGAGCAGCCGGATGTCCTCCGGTTTCACGCCACTGCGGCCCGTCTCGATGCGGCTCATCTTCGACTGGTGCCATCCCACGATCCGGGCGGCCTCACCACTGGTGAGTCCGGCCCGGTCGCGCAGGGCGCGCAGTTCCTCGCCGAGCTTGCGCCGACGCACTGCGGGACCGTGCTGCACACCCGCCTCCTTCCACCGGCACAGATCGCACCAGTCTGCCGTCCAAATACGCTCTTCCGTAGCAGAGTTCACCGCTTTGAGCGACAGATATATGCATATCTTGGAGGAACGCCGGAAACGTCGGCACGATGGGTGGCACTCTGGCGTCCAGCGCAGATCCGGGGCGGCTTCGCTCCGGTGGGAAAGGGACCGTCGCCATGGCAGACCACCAGGAAGCATCCGTCACTCTGCCGAGCGATCCCGCCTCGGTCGCCACGGCCCGCCGCTACGTCGCGGAGGTGTTGAGCGAATGGGGGCTGCCCGACGACGCCGACACCGCGGACAGCGTCCGGCTGATCGTCTCGGAGCTCGCCACCAACGCCGTGCAGCACACCCTCGGCCAGTCGCCCACCTTCACCGTCGACGTCCGCCTGGAGCGCGAGGAGTGGCTCCGGGTCGGCGTGACCGACAGCCACCCGCGCTGGCCCAAGCGGCTCCCCGCCGCCGTCCAGCAGGACAACGGCCGGGGGATGGTCATCATCCGCTGGCTCACCGCGGAGGCGGGCGGGCGGCTCTCCGTGACACCCACCGAGGACGGCGGCAAGACGGTGTGGATCGCCCTGCCGTGGACCGCCCGGGCGGCGGCGCGGAGCGTCACCGGCTGCTGATCCGTGCGGACCGCTCCGGGCCCGGGCCCCGATGGCCCCAGGGCCCGCGGCGCTCCCGGGCCCGGGGCGGTCGCTGGTCAGAGGTTGCGCTCGGCGGCGCTGCGCTCGATGCACAGCTCGTTGCCCTCCGGGTCGGCGAGCACGACCCAGCCCGCCACCCCGTCCGGCGACCGGCGGTCGTCGATGATCTTCGCGCCGAGTCCGACCAGCCGCTCGACCGTCTCGTCCCGCGTACCCGTGGGCGGCTGGATGTCCAGGTGCACGCGGTTCTTGACGGACTTGGCGTCCGGCACCCGGATGAAGAGCAGTCCGGGCACACCGGGCTGCCCCGGCTCCAGCAGGATCTCCTCATCGCCTTCCACGTCGTCGGGATGGATCGGAAAACCGGTCACCGAGGACCAGAACTCCGCGGCCCGGTAGGGGTCGAGGGAGTCGAAGGTGATGTGCCGGACGGGATTGACGAACATGGTTCTCCTCGATGGCCCCCGCGCGGGGCCGTATACGGATCGGAGCGCCGATGGCCCCGAAGTCCAACCGGGTACCTGCCCGAAACCTGGGTTAACTCAACGGAAAAACGCGGCCCTTAGCGTGGCGGCCACGTTCGTCCCCCAATGATCACCCATGATCCGGTAAAGCGGCGGTGGTCGGGGCGGAAAGCCTTTCCCCTGGTCGGGGCAAGAGTTGCTTGGCCCGGATACGCGCAGGTCAACGGAGTGTTGACGGGCAGTAGGGTCGCCCCGGCCCGATGTCGATCTCGTCCTGGAAGCAGGGTGGTACATGTGCAACTGACACCGCACGAGCAGGAGCGGCTGCTCCTGCACGTGGCCGCCGACGTGGCCGCCCGGCGCAGGGCGCGCGGAGTGCTCCTCAACCACCCCGAGTCCGTCGCCCTGATCACCTCGCACGTCCTCGAAGGGGCCCGCGACGGACGGACCGTGGCCGACCTGATGGCCTCCGGCCGCTCCGTCCTGCGCCGCGAGGAGGTCATGGAGGGCATCCCCGAGATGATCCGCGACGTCCAGGTCGAGGCGACCTTCCCCGACGGGACCAAACTCGTCACCGTCCACGATCCGATCGTCTGAGGGGGCCCGCGTGATCCCCGGCGAGATCGTCCACGGGGACGGTCCGGTGCTCCTCAACGAGGGCCGGCCGGTCACCCGTCTCACCGTGCTCAACGCCGCCGACCGGCCCGTCCAGGTCGGCTCCCACTACCACTTCGCCGAGGCCAACCCGGGCCTCGACTTCGACCGCCGCGCCGCGCGCGGTCTCCGGCTCCACATCGCCGCCGGTACGGCGGTCCGCTTCGAGCCGGGCATCCCCGTCGCGGTGGAACTCGTACCGCTGGCCGGGCTGCGTACCGTACCGGGACTGCGCGCGGAGACCGGGGGGCCGCTCGATGGCTGAGCTCTCGCGCCAGGTGTACGCGGACCTCTTCGGCCCCACCGCGGGCGACCGGATCAGGCTCGCCGACACCGACCTCTTCATCGAGGTCGAACGGGACCTCGCGGGCGGCCCCGGCCGGGCCGGGGACGAAGCCGTATTCGGCGGCGGCAAGGTGATCCGCGAGTCCATGGGGCAGGCCCGCACCACCCGGGCCGAGGGCGCCCCCGACACCGTGATCACCGGGGCCGTGGTACTCGACCACTGGGGCATCGTCAAAGCCGACGTGGGCATCCGCGACGGCCGCATCTGCGGCATCGGCAAGGCGGGCAACCCCGACACCATGGAGGCGGTGGACCCCGCCCTGGTCATCGGCCCCGAGACCGAGATCATCGCGGGCAACGGCAAGATCCTGACAGCCGGTGCCATCGACGCACACGTGCACTTCATCTCCCCGACCGTGATCGACGAGGCCCTGGCCTCCGGCGTCACCACCCTCGTCGGCGGCGGCACCGGGCCCGCCGAGGGCAGCAAGGCCACCACCGTCACGCCCGGATCCTGGCACCTGGCCCGGAATGTTCGCGTCCCTGGAGGCCTACCCCGTCAACATCGGGCTGCTGGGCAAGGGGAACACGATGTCCCGCGAGGCCATGCACGCCCAACTCCGGGGCGGCGCCCTCGGCTTCAAGATCCATGAGGACTGGGGCGCCACACCCGCCGTCATCGACGCCTGCCTGGGCGTGTGCGAGGAGACCGGCGTCCAGGTCGCCATCCACACCGACACCCTCAACGAGGCCGGCTTCGTCGCCGACACCCTCGCGGCCATCGCCGGGCGCGGCATCCACGCCTACCACACGGAAGGCGCGGGCGGCGGGCACGCACCCGACATCATCACCGTCGTGTCGGCGCCCAACGTCCTGCCCAGCTCGACCAACCCCACCCGGCCGCACACCGTCAACACCGTCGAGGAGCACCTCGACATGCTGATGGTCTGCCACCACCTCAACCCCGCCGTACCCGAGGACCTGGCCTTCGCCGAATCCCGGATCCGGCCCTCGACCATCGCCGCCGAGGACGTCCTGCACGACCTCGGGGCCATCTCCATCATCTCCTCCGACTCCCAGGCCATGGGCCGGGTCGGCGAGGTCGTCCTGCGCACCTGGCAGACCGCCCACGTGATGAAGAAGCGGCGCGGCCCCCTGCCCGGCGACGGACCAGCCGACAACCACCGGGCCCGCCGCTACATCGCCAAGTACACGATCAACCCCGCCCTGGCCCAGGGCCTCGCCCGCGAGATCGGCTCCGTCGAAACGGGCAAACTCGCCGACCTGGTGCTCTGGGCCCCCGCCTTCTTCGGAGTCAAGCCCGAGACCGTCATCAAGGGCGGGCAGATCGCCTACGCGCAGATGGGCGACGCCAACGCCTCCATCCCCACCCCGCAACCGGTGCTGCCCCGGCCGATGTTCGGCGGCCGGGGACGCGCCCCCGGACTCAACTCGATCAACTTCACCGCGCAGGCCGCCCTCGACGACGGACTGCCCGACCGGCTGGGCCTCGACAAGCGGTTCGTGGCCATCGAGAGCACCCGGGAGGTGGGCAAGGCCGACATGCGCAACAACGACGCCATGCCGAGGGTCGAGGTCGACGCAGACACCTTCACCGTCACCATCGACGGTGTCCCGGTGGAGCCGTCGCCGGCGACCGAACTGCCCATGGCCCAACGCTACTTCCTCTTCTGATGAGCCGCGCCGCACTGCTCGTCCTCGCCGACGGGCGATTCCCCGCCGGGGGGCACGCCCACTCCGGCGGGGCCGAGGCCGCCTGCAGAGCCGGACGCGTCCGCGACGCCGCCACCCTGGAGGACTTCTGCCGGGGCCGGCTGCACACCGCCGGTCTCACCGCCGCCGCCCTCGCGGCGGCCGCCGCCCTCGGGGTCGACCCCGCAGACCTCGACCTCGCCGCCGACGCCCGCACCCCGTCACCGGCCCTGCGCGCCGCCGCGCGCCGACTCGGCCGGCAACTGCTGCGGGCCGCCCGGGCGACGTGGCCCGGCCCCGACCTGGAGGCGCTGGCCGCGGCCTTCCCGCGCGGCGCCCACCAGCCCGTGGTGCTCGGAGTCACCGCCCGCGCGGCCGGGCTCGGGCCGGGGGACGCCGCGCACGTGGCGGCGTACGAGAGTGTCGGCGGGCCCGCGACGGCGACCGTGCGGCTGCTGGGCCTGGACCCCTTCGAGGCCAGCGGGGTCCTCGCCCGGCTCGCTCCCGAGCTCGACGCGGTCGCCGCCGAGGCGGAGCGCACCGCGCGCCGCGCCGTCCAGGACGGCTGCGGGGTCCTGCCCGCGGCCTCGTCGCCGCTGCTGGACATCGCCGCGCAGGCGCATGCCGGCTGGCCGGTACGCCTCTTCGCCTCCTGAGCCGCCCGGCTCCCGTCACCGCCCCGCCCGACCGTCCCCTGGGAGATCCGACATGCACCTCGACCACGCCGTGGCCTACCCCCACCGGCACACGCACAGCGCCGCTCCCGTGCGGGCCGACGGCAGCCGCCGCGCGCTGCGCGTCGGGCTCGGTGGACCGGTGGGCTCCGGCAAGACCGCCACCGTCGCCGCCCTCTGCCGCGCACTGCGCGCCGAGTTCGCCATGGCCGTCGTCACCAACGACATTTACACCCGCGAGGACGCCGAGTTCCTGCTGCGCGAGGCCGTGCTGCCGCCCGAGCGGATCACGGCTGTCGAGACCGGGGCCTGCCCGCACACCGCGATCCGGGACGACATCTCCGCCAACCTGGAAGCCGTGGAGGAGCTGGAGGAGACCGTCGGCCCCCTCGACCTGATCCTCGTCGAGTCCGGCGGCGACAACCTCACCGCGACCTTCTCCCGAGGACTCGTCGACGCCCAGATCTTCGTCATCGACGTGGCCGGCGGGGACGACATCCCGCGCAAGGGGGGTCCCGGCGTCACCACCGCCGACCTGCTCATCGTGAACAAGACCGACCTGGCCCCGTACGTCGGCTCGGACCTGGACCGGATGGCCCGTGACGCCGCCGAACAGCGCGGCGCGCTGCCCGTCGCCTTCCAGTCGCTGCGCGGCCCGGACGGAGTGGCCCCGGTGGCCGCGTGGGTGCGCGAGCGGATCGCGGCCTGGACCGTACGGTGACCAGCGCACCGGCCGCCACCCCGCCGACGCCCCTCCGGCCGGCGCCCCTTCCGCCGGCGCCTGTCTCCGGCGGTCCGCCGGACCGCGCTCCCGCCCCGCCGCCCGCCGCCGGACTGCGGGCCACGGCCCGCATCCGCGCCGTCGCCGACGGCCGCGGCGGGACGGCCCTGCCGGTGCTGGCCGGTGAGGGGCCGCTGGCGCTGCGCCGCACCCGGGGACGGGCCACCGAGGCCGGGGTGGTGCTGGTCGGGGCGATGAGCGGCCCGCTGGGCGGGGACCACCTCGCCGTGGAAGCCGTGGTGGAAGCGGGCGCTCACCTGCGCCTCACCTCGGCGGCGGCCACCCTGGCCCTGCCGGGCCGCGGCGGCGAGTCCGCCCGCTACGACGTGGACCTGACCTTGGAGGAGGGGGCCTCGGTCCGCTGGCTTCCGGAGCCCCTGGTCTCCGTGCGCCGGAGCGACCTGCGGGTGCGCACCCGGGCCCGGCTGGCCCCCGGCGCGCGGCTGCTGCTGCGCGAGGAGCAGGTACTGGGCCGCGCCGGCGAGGCCTCGGGGCTGCTGCGCAGCCGGCTGACCGTGAGCCGGGGCGGGCGCCCGCTGCTCGACCAGGAGCTGGCCTGCGGTCCGGGGGCGCCGGGCGGCTGGGACGGCCCGGCCGGTCTGGCGGGCCACCGCGCCATCGGCCAACTCCTCGTGGTGGACCCCGCCTTCACGACCCGTCCGGCCGCCGCCGCGATGCTGGGGGAGTTCGCCTCGGTGACGCCGCTCGCCGGTCCCGCCGTACTCGTGACGGCCCTCGCCCCGGACGGCCTGCGGCTGCGGGAGCTGCTCGACTCGGCGCTCGGTGCCTACGGCTGGTGACCCGCCGGCCTGCCGCCGGCCGCGACCGTGCGGGCGGCGGCGGGACACGGGGCCCCCACGCGGCGCCCCCGTACCGGTCCGCCGGACCCGGGGCGTGCCGGCGAGGGGTCAGCGCGGCCTGCGGCGGGCCTTCTTGCGCTCCGCCTCCGCCTCGGCCTTGACCTCGCCCGCGTAGCGGTCGACGTACTCCTGGCCGGACAGTTCGAGGATCGCGTACATGATCTCGTCGGTGACCGCCCGCAGCACGGCCCGTTCGCCCTCCAGACCGGCGTACCGGGAGAAGTCCATCGGCTCGCCGAAGCGGATCGTCACCCGCCGGATCTTCGGGATCTTCTGCCCGGGGGGCTGGATCTCGAAGGTGCCCACCATCGCGCACGGGACCACGGGCACCCCGGCGCCCAGGGCCATCGCGGCCACGCCCACCTTGCCCTTGTAGAGCCGCCCGTCGTGCGAGCGGGTGCCCTCGGGGTAGATGCCCAGCAGCTCGTCCTTGGCCAGGACGCCCAGGCCCTCGCGCAGGGCCGCCCGCCCGGCGTCCTTGCCAGAGCGGTCCACGGGGATCTGCCCGGCGCTGCGGAAGAAGGCGGCGGTGAGCCGGCCCTTCACCCCGGGGCCGGTGAAGTACTCGGCCTTGGCGAGGAAGGTGATCCGCCGTTTGAGGATCGCGGGCATCAGGAAGTGGTCGGAGAACGACAGGTGGTTGCCCGCGATGATCGCGGCCCCCTCCTCGGGGATGTGCTCCAGTCCCTCGATCCGCGGCCGGAAGAGCAGCCGCAGCAGCGGCCCGAGCAGTACGTGCTTGAGCAGGTGGTAGAACACCAGGCGGCTCCTGTCGATGTCCCGTTGTCACGGACATCGTACGGACAGTCAGCCACCGGCCGAAGGCCCGGTCGGGAGGAGCGGCCCGGACCGAGCCCCGCGCTAGGTGTTGCGGGAGGCGGCCATTCCTGCGGTCAGCAGTCCCAGGACCACCCAGCCGAACCACAGCCAGCCGTTGCTGCCGAGTGCCACGGAGTACGTGGCCACGGCCACCAGGGCGGCGAAGGTCATAACGGCCATCGCCTTAACGGAAGGGGTCATGCCCCATGGTGGCCCGCGAAGGTGCCGGTGCGCTAGCGGCCACGCGCTTGGAGCGAGGCGAGATACGCGTTGTACGCCTCCAGCTCCTGGTCGCCGTTGCGGTCCGCCGCCCGGTCGGAGCGCTTCGCCGCCCGCTGCTCGGAGTGGTACCACTGGTAGACCAGCGCGATCAGGACCAGGACGGACGGGATCTCGCTGAAGGCCCAGGCAATGCCGCCGCCCCACTGCTGGTCGAGGAGCGCGTCGACGCCGAGGGAGGCCGGCGGGCTCGCGTACGTCTTGATCATGGGCTCGCTCGCCATCATCAGGGCGATGCCGAAGAAGGCGTGGAAGGGCATGCCCGCGAAGAGCTCCAGCATCCGCATGACGTAGCCGGGGCGGTGCGGGCCCGGGTCGACGCCCATGATCGGCCAGAAGAAGATGAGGCCGACGGCGAGGAAGTGCACCATCATCGCGATGTGCCCGGTCCGGCTCTCCATGAGGAAGTCGAAGAGCGGGGTGAAGTAGAGGCCGTAGAGGCTGGCGATGAACATCGGGATGGTGAAGGCCGGGTGGGTGACCACCCGCATGTAGCGGCTGTGCAGCAGCATCAGGAGCAGCTCGCGGGGGCCCTTGCTGCCGCGCCGGGCGGGCGGCAGGGCGCGCAGCGCGAGCGTCACCGGAGCGCCGAGCAGCAGCAGGATCGGGGTGATCATGCTGATGACCATGTGCTGGACCATGTGCACGCTGAACATGACCATGCCGTAGTCGTTCAGCTTGGTGCACATCACCAGGACCACGCTGAGCACGCCGGCCGTGAAGGCGACCGTGCGGCCCGGCGACCAGGAGTCCCCGCGCCGGCGCAGCCGCAGCACCCCCCAGCCGTACAGCGCCAGGCCGGCCAGTGAGGCGAACAGGAAGAAGGCGTCGAAGGAGAACTCCAGCCCTCGTCCGAGAGTGAACGGCGGCAGGTCCATGTCCATGCCGTGCCCGCTGTGATCCATCTGTCCACTCCCTTGACCTGTGGTGCCCCACCACAGTAATGCGGCCCCCGGACGCCGAAGCGTCCGGGGGCCGCACAGGGGTCATGACGCGGGACACATCACAGCACGTTCTGGGCCTCTTCGTACCGCTCGGAGGGGACGGTCTTGAGCGTCTGCACCGCCTCCGCGAGCGGGACCATCACGATGTCCGTGCCGCGCAGCGCCGTCAGCATGCCGAACTCGCCCCGGTGCGCCGCCTCCACCGCGTGCCAGCCGAATCGGGTCGCGAGGACCCGGTCGTACGCGGTCGGCGTGCCGCCGCGCTGCACGTGGCCCAGGATGACCGGCCGGGCCTCCTTGCCCAGGCGGTGCTCCAGCTCGACGGCGAGCCGGTTGCCGATGCCGGCGAACCGCTCGTGCCCGTACATGTCGGTGCCGCCGTCCTCGAAGTCCATCGAGCCCGGGCGCGGCTTGGCGCCCTCGGCGACGACGACGATCGCGAAGCGCTTGCCGGCCGAGAAGCGCTCGCCGACGATCGCCGTCAGCTCGTCGATGTCGAACGGGCGCTCGGGGACGACGATCGCGTGCGCGCCGGCGGCCATGCCCGAGTGCAGCGCGATCCACCCGGTGTGGCGGCCCATGACCTCCACGACCATCACGCGCTGGTGCGACTCGGCGGTGGTCTTCAACCGGTCGAGCGCCTCGGTGGCGACCCCGACGGCCGTGTCGAAGCCGAAGGTGACGTCGGTGGACGCGATGTCGTTGTCGATGGTCTTCGGGACGCCCACGATCGGCAGGCCGGCCTGCGCGAGCAGGTTCGCGGCCTTCAGGGTGCCCTCGCCGCCGATGGGGATGATGGCGTCCAGACCGAGGTCGGCGACATGCCCGCGGGCCCGCTCCACACCGTCGCGCAGGTGCGCGGGCTGGACCCGGGAGGAGCCGAGGATGGTGCCGCCGCGGGCCAGGATGCCGGCGACCGCGTCGAGGTCGAGCTTGCGGTAGTCCGCCTCCAGCAGGCCCTTCCAGCCGTCGAGGAAGCCGATCACCTCGTCGCCGTGGTCGACCACGGCGCGGTGGACGACAGAGCGGATGACGGCGTTCAGACCGGGGCAGTCGCCACCGGAAGTGAGCACACCTATGCGCATGGCAGGGAGAGACCTTTGCAACGTGGGCCGACGACCGGACCACGTCGTCCGGTGGGAACTACGGCCACCCTACAAGCGGATCGCGGGTGGGCTGAACCATCCTCCACATGCTGGTCGCGCCCGTCGTGCGAACGCACGTCGGCCCGGATCCCCAGCGGGATCCGGGCCGACGGCCGGGTGCGGCCGGAGCCCTACGCGGGCTGCGTCGCCGCCGCGATGCGCTCGGCGCGCAGCGCCTCGTACCACCGGTCGTCTATGGCCGGCAGCGCGTTCACGTCGAGGGCCAGCTTCAGCAGGTGGTCCGCGATGTGCGGGTTGCGGGCCATCACGGGGCCGTGCATGTACGTGCCGAACACCGTGTCGTTGTACGCGCCTTCGGTGCCGTCGCCGGTGCCGTTGCCGCGCCCCAGGCGGGTGCGGGCGAAGGGCTTGGCGCTCGGGCCGAGGTGGGTGATGCCCTGGTGGTTCTCGAAGCCCGTCAGCTGCGGGAGGCCCAGCCCGGGGTCGATGTCGGCGAGCACGTCGCCGACGCACCGCTCGCCCTCACCGCGCAGGGTGACGACGTCGAGCAGGCCCAGGCCCTCCTGGCGCCGGCCCATGTCGTTGACGAACTCCGTGCCGAGGATCTGGTACCCGGCGCAGACGGAGAAGACGATCGCCCCGTTCGAGACGGCGCGCTCCAGGCCGCCGTCGCGCAGCAGGCGCTCCGCGGCCAGCCGCTGGGGCCGGTCCTCGCCGCCGCCGATCAGGTAGATGTCCCCCGAGGTGGGGATCGGCTGGTCGCTGCGCACGTCCACGCGCTGCACGTCCAGGCCGCGCTGGCGCGCCCGGCGCTCCACGACGAGGGCGTTGCCCTGGTCTCCGTACGTGCTCAGCAGGTCGGGGTAGACCCACACCAGACGCAGGCTGTTGTCGCTCATGCTCTTGTCCTCTGCGGTTCTGTCGGGGCGCTAGTTGCCGACGCGGCGGCGCACGTCCTGGAAGGCGGTGTAGTTGGCGATGAGCTCGATCTGCCCGGGCGGTGCGAGCTGCACGGCCTCGTCGAGGGTCTCGCACACCCGGAAGTCCAGTCCCGCGACTTCGAGGCGGACCGCCAGGTCCAGCTTGCGGTCACCGATCACGAAGATCGGGTGGCCGGCGAGGCGGGGGTAGTCCACGTCCCACAGCCAGGAGGTGTCGGTGCCGTCGGCGCCCCGCGCGTTCACCGAGAGGATCACCGGAGTCGGCGGCGGGTCGATCAGGGAAAACGTTTCGAGCCAGCCCGCCGGGTTCTTGGCGAGCAGCAGGCGCAGTTCGCGGCCCTGGAAGTTCACCACGTCGTAGCGGCCGGCGACGGCCTGCACCTGGTACATGCGCTCCAGCGCGACCTGCGGCGGGACGCCGAAGACGGCTGCCACGGCGGCCGAGGTGGCGGCGTTCGCCTTGTTGGCGCGGCCGGGCAGCTGGAGGTGGATCGGCCAGGCCGAGCCGTGCGGGTCGAGCACGTGGTCGCCGGAGAGCACCCAGGTCGGGGTCGGCCGGCGGAAGCCGCACTCACCGCAGAACCAGTCGTCGCCCGGGCGCTGCATGACGCCGCCGCAGGAGGGGCACGACCAGGCGTCGTCCTTCCACTCCTGGCCCGCGGCGACCCACACCACGTTCTGCGAGGAGGAGGCCGACCACACGATCAGGGGGTCGTCGCAGTTCGCGACGATCACGGCCTTGGAGCCGGAGAGGCCCTCGCGCCACTTCTCCGCGAGCATGCGGGTCTCGGCGGCGCGGTCGAGCTGGTCGCGGGAGAGGTTCAGCAGGGCGATCACCTTGGGGGTGACGTCCCGGGCCACCCCCGCGAGGTACTTCTCGTCGACCTCGATGACGCCGTACTTGGCGTCCGAGCCGCCGGCGAGGGCGGAGGTGATGCCCGCGGGCATGTTCGCGCCGAGGGCGTTGGAGACCACCGGACCGCTGGCCCGCAGGGCCTCCGCGATCAGTCGGGTGGTCGTGGTCTTGCCGTTCGTCGCGGATACGAGGACGACGTCGAGGTGCTGGGCCAGCGCTCCGAGAAGATCGGGGTCGAGCCTGAGCGCGACCTTGCCCCCGATCACCGATCCGCTCCCGCGTCCCGCGGCCCGCGACACCGCCGCCGCGGCCTTGCCCGCCGTCACGGCCAGCTTGGCCCGCGGCGAAAGCGGCTCCGTGTTGCCTGCCATCGTCCCTTGTCCTCCTTGCGTCGGTCGGCCCCAGCCTATCCAGTACCTGCCGGGGCCTTGACCGCGGCGCCCCCACGCCGCGGCAGATCTCCTCATATATTCGTCCGTCGTACCCTTACGGCCATGCGACAGCGCTCCCTCCCCGGCACGACCGGCCTCGTCCGCCCCATGAGCCTGCTGGGCGATCCGGTGCTCCACTCCGCGTGCGAGGAGGTCACCGACTTCGGTCCGTCCCTCGACCGGCTCGTCGAGGACATGTTCGCCACGATGTACGCCGCCGAGGGCGTCGGCCTCGCCGCGAACCAGATCGGCGTCGGCCTGCGGGTGTTCGTGTACGACTGCCCCGACGACGAGGACGTCCGCCACGTCGGGCACATCGTCAACCCCCGGCTGGTGACGGCCGACGGGGACGAGTTCCTGGGCCCCGAGGGCTGCCTGTCGCTGCCGGGGCTGGAGGCGGGCACCGCGCGCTTCGACCACGCGGTCGTCGAGGGGGTCGCCTCCGACGGGGCGCCGGTGCGGATCTCCGGGACCGGGTTCTTCGCCCGCTGCCTGCAGCACGAGTGCGACCACCTGGAGGGCACCGTGTACGCGGACCGGGTCACGGGCCTGCGCGCCAGGCGCCTGCGGCGGGCGATCCGCAAGTCCCCGTGGGGCCCGCGGACCTAGGTCGTCCCGGTCGGTTCACCGGGGGCGCGGTTCCGTCGGGCACCGGGGCCCGCCCCGTACGCCGGGGGTCCGGACCGGCGGGCTGTCAGAACCCGGGGCCGTCGGCGCGGTTGCCGGCCGTGGAGAGGCGGCCCCAGAGGAGGTCGGTGAGGGCGGCGACCAGTTCCGTACGGTCGCAGGGGCGCTCGCCGAGCCACCAGTCGCCGGCCGCGTGCATCATGCCGACGATGCCGTGGCCCCAGACCCGGGCGAGCTGCTCGCCGCCGGGACCGAGGTCCACGCGCTCGCTGATGACCTGGGCGAGCTCCTCACCGAGCCGGCGCAGCAGCGGCGCCGAGTGGAGGCCTACGTCGAAGCCGCGCTCCGGGGTCTGCGGGTCCTCGGCCGGGTGCATCAGGAAGCGGTAGACCTGAGGGCGGGCCTCGATGGCCGCGAGGTAGGTCTCCAGGGTGGCCTCGACCCGGCGGCGGCGCTCTGCCGGGGCGTCGAGCGCGGCCCGCAGGGAGCCGAGCAGCGCGTCGGTGTGACGGACCGCGAGCGCCTGGTAGAGCCCCGCCTTGTCCCCGAAGTGGCGGTAGAGGATGGGCTTGGTGATCCCGGCCTCCGCCGCGATGGCGTTCATGGAGGCTTTGGGGCCGTCCCTGAGAACGACCCGTTCGGCCGCTTCGAGCAGCTCCCGCCGTCGGCGCTCGGCCGATCCCGGCTCGCCTGCCTGCTGCGTGGTCTCCATGACGTGTTTCTCTCCCCGCCCTTGCGATGTGCGTGCCGCCCACGCAACGTAACACCCCGCGCACCCCGACCCGTCGGAGCGGCGGACCCGTGTGACGGGATCGCTCGCGCTTGACAGTGCTTACTCGCCGGTAACAGACTGTGTTCACCGTTGTGGGTTACCGCTAGTAACCGACGCCTGGACGAGCACAGACAGCTGGAGGGGACATGGCGGAGTTCACCATGGAGCTCAACGACGACCAGAAGCAGGTGCGGGACTGGGTGCACGGCTTCGCGGCCGATGTGATCCGGCCCGCGGCCGCGGAATGGGACGAGCGCGAAGAGACTCCGTGGCCCGTCATCCAGGAGGCCGCCAAGGTCGGCATCTACTCGCTGGACTTCTACGCCCAGCAGTTCTTCGACCCGACCGGCCTCGGCATCCCGATGGCGATGGAGGAGCTGTTCTGGGGCGACGCGGGCATCGCCCTGTCCATCGTCGGCACCGGCCTCGCGGCCATCGGCGTCGTCGCGAACGGCACCGAGGAGCAGATCGGCACCTGGATCCCGCAGATGTACGGCGACCAGGACGACGTGAAGGTCGCCGCCTTCTGCTCCTCCGAGCCGGACGCGGGCTCCGACGTGGCCTCGATGCGCACCCGGGCGGTCTACGACCAGGCCAAGGACGAGTGGGTGCTCAACGGCACCAAGACCTGGGCGACGAACGGCGGCATCGCCAACGTCCACATCGTGGTCGCCGTCGTCGACCCCGGGCTCGGCAGCAAGGGCCACGCCTCCTTCATCGTCCCGCCGAACACGCCGGGGCTGTCCCAGGGGCAGAAGTTCAAGAAGCACGGCATCCGCGCCTCCCACACCGCCGAGGTCGTACTGGAGGACGTACGCGTCCCCGGCTCCTGCCTCCTCGGGGGCAAGGAGAAGCTCGACGAGCGCCTGGCGCGGGCGCGTGAGCGCGCCCGCAGCGGCGGCGGGGAGCGTGTGAAGAACGCCGCCATGGCCACCTTCGAGGCCTCCCGGCCGGCGGTCGGCGCGATGGCCGTGGGCACGGCGCGCGCCGCCTACGAGGTCGCGCTCGACTACGCCATGACGCGCACCCAGTTCGGCCGGCCGATCATCGACAACCAGGGCGTGGCCTTCCAGCTCGCCGACATGCGGACGCAGATCGACGCGGCGCGGCTGCTGGTGTGGCGGGCGTCCTGGATGGCGGTCGCGGGCCGGCCGTTCACCTCGGCGGAGGGCTCGATGTCCAAGCTCTTCGCGAGCGAGGTGGCCCAGAAGGTCACCGCCCAGGCGATCCAGATCCTGGGCGGCAACGGCTACACCCGCGAGTACCCGGTGGAGCGGATGCACCGCGACAGCGCGATCTACACCATCTTCGAGGGGACGAGCGAGATCCAGCGGCTGGTGATCGCGCGCACGATCTCCGGCATGCCGATCCGCTAGAACCCGGGGGCGGTGCGGGCCCCGCGCGGCCGGCGCCGCCCGCGCTGCCCCGCCGTGCCCGGTCAGCGGGGCAGGAGGTCGCGCAGGGCGCGGGTGAAGAGCAGGCGGGAGGCCCGCCGGACGACGGGGTCCAGGGCGCGGGGGAGGCCGCGGACGCGGAGGTCCTCGCGCCATTCGACCTCCGAGCCGCCCCCGGCGAGCGGGCGCAGGCCGATCTCCGCCCAGCCCGTCACCGCGCGACCGCGCTTCTCCAGGCGGACCAGTCCCGCGGCGCCCTCCGCGGGGGGCCGCCATACGACGACCTCCATGGGGTCCTCGAATGTGACCCTTCCCACGCCCGTGCGCGCCGTGAAGATCGTCCCCACCCGCGTCGGCGGCGCGGTGACGACCACCGTCCGGGTGAACGGGACGAGAGCGCCGTGGCGCGGCCAGTCCGTCACCCGCTCCCAGGCCTCCGCCGGCGGGAGGAGCGTGCGGTGAATGATCCGGATCGCGGGCATGAGCGCATGGTAAGCGGGCATACACACCGTGAACTGGACCGCGAATATGGGTTCCGTCCGGGGGCGGCGATCAGTAATACTCACCGCCACCGTGGATCGCGGATTCGACCGGGTGACCACCGGCCCTCCCGCCCCACTCTGCGAGGAGGTGCGCCATGTGCTCCCACCAGCCCCCCTGCCCTGCCGTAGACAGCGCCGACCACGATGCCGCCCGGACCGTGGCCTTCCACCCCGAACAGGGCTGGAGCCTGTTGTGCAACGGTGCGGTGGTCTTCGACGACACCGGTGAACTGCTCCCCGACGGCCGCACGGTGGAACCCCGCCGCCCGGCCCTGGTCTGAGCGAGGAGGCAGCCATGCGCCAGCAGCTGATCCGCAAGCCCGTCCCCAAGCCCGCCCCCGCCCCCCGAGACCTGGACCTGCGCACACCGTCGGGCAGAACCCTCCCGTACTGACGGGAGCCCCGCCCTGACCCGACGAGGGTCCGCGCACACCGCCGTCCACCGGCCGTCGATCAGCCGGTGGAGGCCGCCGGGCCGCCGATCAGCCGGTGGAGGCCGCCGCGCCGCCGAGGAACGCTGTCTCGTACGCCGTGTCGCCGATCGCCGCCCTGGCCTCGCGCTCGCCCCGGTCGCGCAGCGCCGTCAGGGTGGGCGACCCGCCCATCTGCGGCAGGCCCACCGTCCGCCACCAGGCGTGCCCGGTGCCCAGCAGGCGCGCCGCCAGCTCCCCGTCGCCCAGGCCCGCCACCGCCGCCGCCAGCACATCCAGTCCCAGCGCGATCCCGAAGCGGTCACCGAGGAGCCGCTTCCCCGACAGCATGGCCCGGACGTGCCGGGCCGCCTCCCCGTGCTCGCCGCGTCCCAGCGCCGCCACCGCCAGCACATAGTCCGCGTACGCCCGCAGCCAGCGCTCGCCGAGCTCCGCGCAGGCCTCCCGCAGGGCCCCGGCCTCGGCGGCCGCCTCCTCAAAGCGGCCCAGGTCGCACAGGGCGTACGAGGTTGCGAGGCGGCACAGCAGCCATCCCGCGGCCGTGGTGCGCCCGCCGTGGCCCGCCCGCGCCCTGGGGCCGGCCAGCGCCAGGGCTCGTACGGGGTCCCCGGGCATCAGGACCGCCACGGAGAGCAGGTAGGCGGCGCGCAGCTCCCCCTCGGGGTCCGCGAGCCGGCCGGCCTCCCGTACGCACTCCTCGCCGAGCTCCCGGGCCCCGCCCAGGTCGCCCCGGAGCAGCGCCGTCAGCCCCAGCGCCCACAGTGCCCGGGTGTACGCGGCGCCCGTGCGCGGACCGGCCCGCAGCGCCCGTTCGAGGAAGCTCCGGCCCTCGCGCCCGCGCCCGCACGCGAACCAGTGGAACCACAGCGCCCCGGCCATCTCCAGCGCCGCCGTCGGATCGGAGCCGATCAGGTGCTCCAGCGCGGTGCGCAGCTGCGCGTGCTCGGCGGTCATCCTGCGGTACCAGTCCACCTGCCCGGGGCCCAGCCAGCCCCGTTCGGCGGCCTGGGCCAGCGCCGCGTACCAGTGGGCGTGCCGGTCGGCGGCCAGGGCCGCCTCGCCGAGCTCGGCCAGCCAGTCGTGCCCGTACTCCCGGATCGTGTCGAGCATCCGGTAGCGCGCGCCGGTGCCGCGTTCCTCGCTGCGCCGGACCACCGACTTCGCCACCAGCGCCGCCAGCAGCCGCTCCACCCGGGCGGCGGGCAGCGGGCCGCCCGCGCACACGGCGCGGGCCGCCGCCAGGTCGAAGTCCCCGGTGAAGACGGAGAGGCGGGCCCACAGCAGGCGCTCCAGCGGCTCGCACAGCTCGTGGCTCCAGCCGATCGCGGTCCGCATGGTCCGGTGGCGGGGCAGTCGGGCGGCGCGGCTGTCCGCCAGGACGTCCAGTCGGGTGCCGAGCCGTTCGGCCATCTGCTCCACGCTCCACAACCGCAGCCTGGCACCGGCGAGTTCCAGGGCCAGGGGGATGCCGTCGAGGCGCCGGCAGACCTCCGCGGCCACCGCGGCCCGCCCGGGGTCCTCGAAGACGGCCGAGGTCCGCGGGCTCGCGGCCAGGGCACGGGCGCGGAAGAGGGCCAGGGCGTCGCTGCCGGGGCCCTCGCAGGGCAGCGGGCCCACCTCGACGACCCGCTCGCCCGGCGAGCCGAGCGGCTCCCGGGAGGTCACCAGCACGGTCAACCCGGGCGCCGACTGCAGGAGTTCGGCCACCAGGTGCCGGCACGCGGCCACCAGGTGCTCGCACGTGTCCAGGACGAGGAGGAGTTCCTTGTCGGCCAGCCAGGCGCACAACTCCTCGTCCAGGGGGCGCGGGGAGTGGCCGGCGAGGCCGACGGCGTGCGCGACGGCCGCCGTGATCAGACCGGGGTCGCGCAGGGGCGACAGCTCCACCCACCGGACTCCGCGGGAGCGCGTCCGGCGGGCCTCGGCGGCGGCCCGCAGGGCGATCCGGGACTTGCCCACCCCGCCCGCCCCGGTCAGGGTGATGAGCCTGTGCTCGCGCAACAGGTCCTGGAGCACACGGAGTTCGCGCTCCCGGCCGATGAAGCTCGCCGATTCCGGGGGCAGGTTTCCCGGCGCGGCGGCGGAGTCCGGCCCAGGGCCGGGCCCGTCGGGATCCGACTGGTTGTCGTTGAACGAGTACGCACCGAACACGGATGTATTGTGCGTGATCTTCTTTCGCGGCAGGGCCGTTCCCGGCAGATCGCCGGTCCGTCTCAGCCGGTGAGCGTGACCCGGCGCTCGGCGGAGAAGGAGCCCCAGGTGCCGTCGGGCAGCCGGGCGCGCAGCTTCAGGGTCCACACCGTGCCGGCCGGCTCGGTCACCGTGAGGCGGTGCTCGGCCCTGCCGCTGGGCACCGCGCCCGCACCGAATTGGATGACGGTCGTGGGACGGCCGTTGACGTGGAGCTCGTACTCGGTGGTCTCGCGACCGGTCTCCGGAGCGGTCCACGCGAGGGTGACGGCCCCCGGGGAGGCGGTGGCCTCGAACCCGGCGGGAGCCGTGCCCGGTCCCTCGCCCGTGGCGGGCGGGGTCGTCACGTCGGCGCCCGGGCCGTCGGCGGAGGAGTTGTCGGCTCCGTCCCGGGCCCGCACCGTGAAGGTGTAGACGGTGTCCGGCCGCAGGCCGGTCAGCGCGGTGCCCCTCTCGGCGGGGCCGGCGGTGTGGATGCGGACGCCGCCCTGGTAGACGTCGTAGGCGGTGACGCCCGTGTCGTCGGTCGCCGCCGACCAGGAGACCCACGCGGCTCGCGGGCCGGTCGCGCGACCCGTCGTGGTGGCCGGGGCGGTGGGCGCCGTACGGTCCTCGGCCGCGGCGGCGGGGGTGGTCGCCCGGGCCGCCGGAGCGGCCTCGGAGAGGTTCCCGGCGGCGTCGACGGCGCGGACGGTGAAGTCGTAGCCCGTCTGCGGCGCGAGGCCGGTGACGTCCACCATGGTCTTGTCGGCCGGGAGTTCCCGCACCAGGCGGTCGGCCTGGAAGACCCGGTAGCCGGTCACCCCGTCGCGCTCCGGCGCCGCGTTCCACATCACGTGCACGCTCGTGGCGCTGCCCGCCTGCGCGGTCAGCCCGGCGGGCGCCGCGGGGGGCTCGGTGTCGGACGCGCCGCACGCCGCCAGGGCGAGCAGGGCGGCCGAGGCGAGGCAGGCCGCGGCCGGGCGGAGGGCGGACGGGGCGGGAGCGGTGCGGTGCACGGGTGCCTTCCTCGGACTTCCTCCAACAGGTCTAGACATGTATGGCACGCGGAGCGCGGCCCGGGCAAGACCCCTGCGCCGGCGGGCCTCGCCCCGGGGCCGGTTCGTCTTCTTGTGATCCTGTCTGGCATTATTGCGAGCTCTTTGCAATAACAGATGATCGCGAACAGGGATGTGCACTGCATGACGGCCCGGACAGCACGGGGAGCGGCCGCGGCGACGCTGGCCGCCGCACTCATCACGGGCGTGGCGGCCTGCTCGAACCCCGCCGGGGGCGCCTCGGGGGGCGCCTCGGGCGCGGACTCCGCCGTGGTCGGCATCGCGACCGAGCCCGAGAGCCTCAGCCCGCTCCTGGGCTACGGCAAGGACGGCAACTCCAAGATCTTCGACGGACTGCTCACGCACGACGCGGACATGAAGCTCAAGCCCGCGCTCGCCGAGTCCCTCCCGCAGGTCTCCGCCGACGGCCTCACCTACACCTTCAAGCTGCGGCCGGGCGTCAAGTTCAGTGACGGAGTGCCCTTCTCCGCCCAGGACGTCGTCTTCACCTACCGGACGATCCTCGACGCGAGGACGAACAACGCCTCCAAGTCCGAGCTCGACGCCGTCGCGGGCGTCGAGGCACTCGGCGAGGACGGGGTGGTCTTCACCCTGAAGTACCCCTACGCGCCCTTCGCCGAGCGGACCGTCCTGCCGATCGCCCCCGAGCACATCGCGGGCCGCCAGGACGTCAACAGCGGCGACTTCACCACCCGCCCCGTCGGCACCGGCCCGTACCTGCTCACCGGCTGGTCCAAGGGCGAGAAGCTCAGCTTCAAGGCCAATCCCGGCTACTGGGGCGGCGAGCCCGCGGTGAAGAAGTTCACCATGGCGGTCGTCAAGGACGACGACGTGCGCGCCACCCGGCTGCGCTCCGGTGAACTGGACGCGGCGGTCCTCCCGCCGAATCTCGCCCGGGGCTTCGCGAAGGACGCGACGCGCAGGACGTACGCCGCCAAGACCTTCGACTACCGCAACGTCACCCTGCCCACGGCGCACCCCGTCACCGGTGACGTCGCCGTCCGCCAGGCCCTCGACATCGCCGTGGACCGCGGCGCCATGGTCGACAAGCTCCTGGAGGGCGCGGGCAAGCCCGCCTTCGGGCCCGTCCCGACCGGCAGCCCGTGGTTCACCGCCGGCACGGAACGCACGTTCGACCCCGCCCGGGCCGCGCAGATCCTCGACGCCGCCGGCTGGAAGACGGGCGGCGACGGCGTCCGCGCCAAGGACGGGGTCCGCGCCACCTTCCCGCTCTGGTACACCTCCGGCGACAAGATCCGCCAGGACCACGCGCTGGCCTTCGCCTCCGACGCGAAGAAGGTCGGCATCGAGGTCAGGACCGAGGCCGGGACCTGGGAGGTCATCGAGCCCCGGATGAAGACCGACGCCGTCCTCGCCGGCGGCGGTTCCCCCGCCGACCCGGACTTCGACCAGTACCAGCTGCTGACCTCCTCGCTCGGCGGCGACGGCTTCAACAACATGGCCCGCTACGCCAACCCGACCGTCGACGCCGCCCTCCTCGACGGCCGCCGCAGCGGCGACCCGGCCGCGCGCAGGGCCGCGTACGACACCGTGCAGCGCGAGCTCGTCAAGAACCCCGGCTACGTCTTCCTCACGCACATCGACCACCTGTACGTCGTGAATGACACGTGGGACGGGCCCGCCACGCAGGTCGAGCCGCACGACCACGGCCTCGGTACCGGCCCGTGGTGGAACATCGAGACCTGGAAGCCGAAGCAGAAGTGAGCCCGGCCCCGTGACCACCCCCTCCGCCCGTCTCCCCTGGGGGAGCATGGCGCGCATGACCGGGCGGCGGCTCCTGTCCGCCGCCCCGGTCCTGCTCGTCGTCACCCTCGGCGTCTTCGCCGTCGCGGCGCTGTCCCCCTTCGACCCGGTCAAGGCCTACGCCGGCACGGCGGGGCTCACCGCCTCCCAGGACAGCCTCGACCAGCTGCGCGCCAACCTCGGCGCGGACCAGCCGCTCCTCGCGCGCTGGTGGGACTGGCTCACCTCGGCCCTCACCGGCGACCTGGGCACCTCCGCCGTCATGCGCCAGCCGGTGGCCGACGTGATCGGGGAGCGGGTGGGCTGGTCCGCGCTGCTCGCGGCCTGCGCCTTCGCCCTCGCGGTGGCGGCGGGCACGGGCCTCGGCGTACTGGCCGCCCGCCGGCCGGGCGGCCCCCTCGACCGGGCCGTCTCCTCCCTCGCCTACACCCTGGAGGCGGCGCCGGCCTTCTGGCTGGGGCTGCTCGCCATCTGGTTCTTCTCGGTACGGCTGGGAGTACTGCCCTCGGGCGGGCTGACCGACGCCGGCAGCGACGCGGTCACCTTCGGGCAGGTGGCCTCCCACCTCGTCCTGCCCGCACTCGTCCTCGGCGTCTCCCAACTCCCGTGGTTCTTCCTGTACGTCCGCCAGGGCGTCGCCGACGCGCTGGACGAGGACCCCGTACGGGGCGCCCGCGCGCGGGGACTGGCCGAGCGCCGGGTCCTGCTCGGGCACGGCCTGCGCTCCGGCATGCTGCCGATGCTCACCCTGATCGGCTCCCGGGTCCCGGAGCTGATCACCGGGGCACTGCTGGTGGAGACCGTCTTCAGCTGGCCGGGCATAGCCGCGGCCACCGTCCAGGCGGCCACCTCCGTGGACTTCCCGCTGCTGGCGGCCCTCACGGTGCTGGCCACGGCGGCGGTGCTCGCCGGGAACCTGCTGTCCGACCTGCTGTACGGACTGGCCGACCCGAGGGTGGGCTTCGATGGCTGAGGCCGAGACCCCGGTGGAGCGGGCGTGGAAGTCCGCGGGCGGCGCCGGGCGTTCGAGCCGGCCGGGCCGTTCGGCGGCGTCGGCGCGGTCCGCACGGGCGGCGGGTTCGGCGCGGTCGGCTCGTTCGGCGCGGACCCTGCGCGTGCGCGCCTCGGCGGCGGTCCTCGCGGTGGTCGCGGCGGCCGTGCTGATCGTGCCGCCGCTGGCCCAGCTGGACCAGCAGGCGGTCGACCTGTCGGCGAAGCTCCTGCCGCCCTCGTGGTCCCACCCCTTCGGGACGGACGACGTGGGGCGCGACCTGCTGCTGCGCTGCGTGTACGGACTGCGGGTCTCGCTGCTGGTCGGCCTGGTGGCGGCGGTGGTCGCCACCGTCATCGGCACAGCGGTGGGCGCGGCGGCGGGGGCGCTGGGCGGGTGGACCGACCGCGTGGTGATGCGCGCCGTGGACGCCCTCTCCTCTGTCCCGCACCTGCTGCTCGGCATCTTCGTCGTGGCGATGTTCCGCCCCGGTGTCTGGCCGGTGATCGTCTCCGTCGCCGTCACGCACTGGCTCTCGACGGCCCGGATCGTCCGGGCGGAGGTGCTGTCCCTGCGCGGCCGCCCCTACGTGGACGCGGCGATCTCGGGCGGCGCCTCGCGGCTGCGGGTGGCGGTACGGCACCTGGTGCCGGGCGTCCTCCCGCAGGCGGGCCTGGCCGCGGTGCTGATGGTGCCGCACGCCATGTGGCACGAGTCCGCCCTGTCCTTCCTCGGCCTGGGCCTGCCGGCCCACCAGGCCAGCCTGGGCGCTCTCGTGCAGACCGGCCGGGGCTCCCTGCTGGCCGGGGACTGGTGGCCCACTCTCTTCCCCGGCCTGCTGCTCATCGTCCCGACGCTGGCCGTCGCCGGCCTGGCGGGCGCCTGGCGGGACCGCCTGAACCCCCGCCGCCGTTCGGAGCTGACCCTGTGAACCGCCACCCGGCAGCCGCCGCCGCCGGCCCGTACGCCCCCGTCGGGCCCGTCCTGACGGTCGAGGCCCTGTCCGTGCGCTTCCGGATGCGGGCCGGCCAGTACGTCGAGGCCGTCACCGACGCCACCTTCCGCCTCGCCGCCGGCGAGTGCCTCGCCCTGGTCGGCGAGAGCGGCTGCGGCAAGTCCGTCCTGGCCTCCGCGCTGCTCGGCCTGCTCCCGGGCAACGCCGAGACCGCCGGGGCGGCCCGACTGTCCGACGGCCTGGACCTGATGGCCGCCGACGAGCGGACCCTCGCCCGCACGGTACGGGGCCGCCGCGTCGGCCTGGTGCCGCAGAGCCCGGCCGCGCACCTCACCCCCGTCCGCACCGTACGGGCCCAGCTGGAGGAGACCGTACGGGAACTGGCGGGCACCCGCGGGACGGAGCTGCGGGCGGCGGCGGAGGCCGCCGCCGCCCGGGCCGCGTACCCGGCCGGCCACCTCGACCGCTATCCGCACGAACTCTCGGGAGGCCTCGCCCAGCGCGCCGCCACCGCCCTCGCCCTCGTGGGAGACGCGCCGCTGCTCCTGGCCGACGAACCCACCACCGGGCTGGACCGGGACCTCGTACACCGCACCGTGGACGAGTTGCGCGCCCACACCCGCGACGCCGGACGGGCCCTGCTGATGATCACGCACGACCTCGCGGCGGCCGAACGGATCGCCGACACCGTCGCCGTGATGTATGCGGGGCGGATCGTCGAACTGGCGCCCGCCGCCGTCTTCTTCGGCCGCCCCGGACCGCGCCACCCCTACGCCCGGGGCCTGCTCGACGCCCTGCCCGAACGCGCCTTCGTCCCCGTCCCCGGCGCACCGCCCGCACTCGGCGCGCTCCCGGCCGGCTGCGCCTTCGCCGCCCGCTGCGCCCGCGCCGACCGGACCTGCCGTACGGAGCGGCCCGAGCTGACCGAAGGGGTGGCCTGTCACCATGCTTGAGCTCAAGGACATCACCGCGGGCTACGACCGGCGCGCCCCCGTCGTCCGCGGGGCGCACCTCGCACTGCGCCCGGGCGAGTCCCTCGGCCTGCTCGGACCGAGCGGATGCGGGAAGTCCACCCTGGCCCGGGTCGCGGCCCTGCTGCACCGCCCGGACCGCGGGACCGTGCTCCTCGACGGCCGCGCCGTGACCGGCTGGCGCCACCGCGCCCCGCGCGCGCAGCGGATCGCCGTCGGCGTCGTCTTCCAGCAGCCCCGCCTCGCCGCCGATCCCCGGCTGCGGCTGCGCGACCTCGTGGCCGAGCCCCTGCGCGCCACGGGCCGCCGTACGGAAGTGGACTCAGCGGTCGCGGAGTTGACGGAACGTGTCGGACTCGGGGCGGATCTGCTCGGTCGGCGCCCCCACGAGGTCAGCGACGGGCAACTGCAACGCGCCTGCCTGGCACGGGCCCTGGTGCTGCGCCCGCGCTGGCTGGTCTGCGACGAGATGACCGCCATGCTGGACGCGTCCACCACGGCCGCCCTGGTGGCGGTGGTCGAGGAGTACCGGGCCGACAGCGGCGCCGGGCTCCTCGCGGTCGGTCACGACCGGGTCCTGCTGGAGCGCTGGTGCGACCGGACGACGCGCTGGAGCGAGATCGTCAAGGACTGACGGCTCGTCACGGACGGTCAACACCCGTACGGCGGACACGTCTTTCGCCCGAAGGCACCCCCTCCTGCGCCACCATGGCGCCGATTGAAGGAGGTTTCGATGGTGATCACCCTCTCCGCGGTCGTCCTGCTGCTCGTCCTCGTGTGCGTCTTCGTGCGCGGCGGCGGTCTCAAGTTCTCGCACGCCGTCGTCTGCGTGCTGCTCGGCTTCTACCTCGCGAGCAGCAGCATGGCCGCGACCATCCACGACGGCCTCTCGGCCACCGCGAACGTGGTCTCCGGCCTGCGGCCCTGAACCGCCGCATCCCGGGCGACTGTTGCGCGTTCGTGAAGCAGCCGTCCCCTCCATGGACTCCTCGGGCACCGCGACCTAGCGTCAAGCCGCGGCACGACGTCCCGGGCGGTCCCGTGCGAACCGAGGAGAGGGAGGAAGCCCGCATGCTTTCCCGCGCGCTGAACTGCGCCGTGCTACCCGTCGTCGTGGCCTTCACGGTGCTGTCCACCACCGCCCCGACCCGCGCCGAGGAGATACCGAAGGCCCCGGGCCACCGCCTGGTCAGCCACTACGACGGCAGCCCGGCCGCCCCCGCCCCGCTGCCCGGTGAAGCGCCCCCGCAGCACCCCTTCCTCGCCCCCAACGGCCGCAGCGGTATGCACTCCGACGCGGCCGGCAGCGCCACCTCGCCCTGGTCGGGCCCGCTCGGCAGGAACCCGCAGGTCACCAGTGCGAGGATCGCGGCCCTGGGCGGCGAGTGCGCTACCGCCACCTTCGACTCGGCGGGCCGTCTCGTCACCGTGTGCGGGACCTTCTCCGGTTTCAAGGTCAAGCTGCTGGAGCCCCGCACCCTCGCCACGCTCGCCGAGTACCAGCTCCCGCAGCGCTCCTCGACCGTCGAGGCGGTCACGTCCCTCGACTTCTCGAAGATCCTCAAGGACACCTCGGGCGGCGCCTACTTCTACCTGGACCACCAGGACCGCGCCGTCCTCGCCGACTCCCGCCGGCACATCCTGCGCCTGTCCCACACCCGGCACGCGGACGGCGGCCCACGGTTCGAGGTCGAGGACGACTGGGACCTCACCGGCCACGTCCCGCACGACTGCGCCACCTGGACCGACGTGCGGCCGAGCGGCACCTGCGACCCCGTCACCTCGGTGATGCCCGACTGGGACGGCCGCATCTGGTGGGTCACCCGCCACGGCCGCGTGGGCACCGTGGATCCGGCCACCTCGCTGATCCGCTCCGTCCGGCTTCCCGGCGAGGAGATCCAGAACTCCTTCTCCGTCGCGCGGGACGGCGTCTCGATCGTCACCGACCACGCCCTCTACAGCTTCCGCGCCGCCGCCGACGGCACCCCCGAGGTGCAGTGGCGCGAGACGTACGACCGGGGCACGGCCGCCAAGCCCGGCTCGGTGAACCAGGGTTCGGGCACCACACCGGACCTCTTCGGCGACGGCTACGTCGCCATCACCGACAACGCCGACGACCGGATGAATGTCCTGGTCTACCGGCGGGGCACGGACGTCGAGGCCGGCCGGCGGCTGGTCTGCGCCGTGCCGGTCTTCGGCGCCGGCGCCTCGACCACCGACAACTCCCTGATCACCTGGGGCAACAGCATCGTCGTGGAGAACAACTACGGCTACGAGGACCCCACCACCGTGCTGTTCGGCAGGTCCGTCGTCGGCGGCGCGGCCCGTATCGACGTCCGCGCCGACGGCAGCGGCTGCGACCGGGTGTGGCAGAGCGACGTCCGCGCCCCCTCGGTCGTCCCCAAGCTCTCCACCGCGAACGGCCTGCTCTACTTCTACGAGAAGGACCCCAACCCCTGGGGCATCGACGCCTGGTACCTCACCGCCGTCGACTTCCGCACCGGCGAGCGCCGCTGGCGCCGCCTGACCGGCACGGGGCCGCTGTACGACAACAACTGGGCGCCGATCACCCTGGGCCCGGACGGCACCGCGTACATCGGGGTCTTCAACGGGATCGTCGCGGTCCGCGACGCGGACTGACCCGGACCGCTCCGAAGGCCCGCACGACTCAGGTCGTGCAGGTGGGCACGTCGTCCAGCCAGGCGGGGCCCTGGATGTAGATGTTGGTGACCCAGGCGCCGTAGTCCGGCAGGTAGGACCAGGCATCATTCGTCCAGCCCTCGGCGGTGACCGTCTCCGCGTGCTTCTGGCACTCGACGCGGATCGTCGTGGGCCCCGGGAAGGCGTACACGCGCGCGGCCGCCGTGGACGGCCGCGCCTTGGTCCAGACGCCCGCGCCCCAGGTGCGGAAGACCGGGCCGGCCACCGGACCGGGATCGATGCGGACCGCGCCGTAGTACCCGTTACCCAGACGCACGTCACTGACCATCAGCTTCGTGCCCGACTGCCTGGCCTCGGCCATCCTGCCGGCGCCCAGGTAGAGGGCGATGTGGTGGATGTGCTGCGGGGTACCCCAGACCAGCAGGTCGCCGGGGACCAGCGGATCCAGGCCCTGCGCGGCCGTGAAGCGGCCCGCGGCGCGGTGCGTGTAGTACTGGGCGTCGGCCACGCCGTTGAGGATGTCGGACCCGGTGGCCTCGGCGTAGGCGTGGCGGACCAGCCCCGAGCAGTCGAAGCCCAGCCGCTGCGGATCGTGTTCGCTGGCCGGGTCGCTCGGGTCGACCATGCCGTACGTGGGGCCGGGTTGGGGGCCGTGGCCGCCGCCCCAGGTGTACCAGACGTCCGCCGCGACCTGGGCGCACGCGGCGGCGACGGCCCGCTCGGCCGTCGGGGAGGCGCCGGGCGCCCGTACGGCGCAGGTGTCGTCCGCGGCGGCGTGCGGGGAGGCGGGGGCGGCGGCCGTGCGGGTCACAGGTGCGCCGGTGGCGCCCTGCGCGCCCCACAGCAGCAGGGCCAGTAACCCGAAGACGGTGCCGACAGTGCCTGTGAATCCGGATCGGTGAAGCATGCGTGGACCTCGATTCGTGTCGCGGTGGTGCCGGGTGTGAGCAGCGTGCGGTCCGCGGACCCCCTCCGGCGAGCCCCGGGCGGCACCCCGTCGCGACGGGCAACGGGAAACCCCCGGGGAAACCCCCGCCGACCGGGCCGTTCACCGACGTCCCGTCAGCGGCGGGGGCAGGCGCGGTCCACGGACACCGGTAGGCCGGGCGGGAACGGCGGGCGCTCCCTCGGGCCGGCGCCCTCCGCCAGCCGGCAGACCTCCCGCAGCCGCGCCCCGACGTCCAGGTCCCACAGCCGTACGGTGCCGTCCGTGCTGCTGCTGGCCACCGTCCGCCCGTCGGGGGAGAAGACCACGCCCCAGACCGCGTTCGTATGACCGGCCAGTGCGGCCCTCGGCTCCCGTCCGCCCACGTCCCACAACCGCACCGTGCGGTCGTTGCCGCTGCTCGCCAAGGTGCGGCCGTCGGGGGAGAAGGCGATGCCGCGCGCCGATCCGGTGTGTCCGGTCAGCGCCGCCTCGAACCGGTGCCGGAGCGCGTCCCACAGGCGTACGGTGCCGTCGTTGCCGCTGCTCGCGAGGGTGCGGCCGTCCGGGCTGAACGCCACCCCCCGGACCGCCCCGGTGTGGCCCGAGAGCACGGCCAGCGACCGGCGGGTCGCCACATCCCACAGCCGGACCGTCAGATCGTCGCCCGCGCTCGCCACGGTCCGCCCGTCGGGGCTGAACTCCACGTCGTTGGCGAAGTCCGTGTGGCCCGGGAGGCTGCCCAGCGGACGGCGCGCCGGCACGTCCCAGAGTCGGACCGTGCCGTCGGAGCCGGCGGAGGCCAGGGTGCGGCCGTCGGGGGAGTAGGCCACCGAGAACACCGTCCCGCTGTGCCCCGCGAGTACGGCCGCGGGTGCGCGCGCGGCCGTGTCCCACAGGCGCAGCGTGCCGTCGGAGCCGGCGGAGGCCAGGGTGCGGCCGTCGGGGGAGAAGGCCACCGAGAAGACGGTCTCGGTGTGCCCGGTGAACGTCCTCAGGACCCGGTGGCCGGCCAGGTCCCACACCCGTACCGTGTGGTCGGCCCCGGCCGTGGCCAGCAGCCTCCCGTCCGGGCTGTACGCGGCGTGCCAGATCTCGCTGAACGGGCGCGGGGTGAGCGCCGCGCCGCGCAGGTCCCACAGCACCACCGACTGGTCGAACCCCGCCGTGGCCAGCAGCGCCCCCCGCGGGTCCACGGCGACCCCGAGCACGTAGTCGGTGTGCCCGGCCAGTGTCGCCGTCGGCCGGCCGCCGCGCACGTCCCACAGCCGGGTCGTACCGTCGCCGCCCGCGCTGATCACCGTCGTCCCGTCCGGGGTGTAGGCGACGGCGTTGACGTCGTCGCTGTGCCCGGAGAAGGTCGCCGTCGTGCGGCGGCCGGCCACGTCCCACAGCCGCACCGTACGGTCGATCCCCCCGGTGGCGACGGTCAGGCCGTCCGGGGCGAATGCCGCGCCCAGCACCTCGTCGGTGTGCCCGGTGAGGACCCCGAGGGGGGCCGCCCGCTCCGGGTCCCACAGCCGCACGGTCCGGTCCGCGCCGGCCGAGACCAGGGTCCGCCCGTCCGGAGCGTACGCCAGCGCGTGGACCTGTCCCGCGTGCCCGCGCAGCGTGGCCGCGCCCCGGTGCTCCCCGGCCGCCCCCCACAGCTGGACGGAGCCGTCGGGGGCCGCCACGGCGAGTGTCCGCCCGTCGGGGGCGAAAGCGACGGCCCGGGCGCCGACGGTGCTGTCGGGGAGGACCGCCGCCCACCGGCGGCCGGCGGTGTCCCAGAGCCGGGCTGGCCCGGCCGTGGACGTGGCCGCCAGGAGCCGGCCGTCGGGGCTGAAGGCCACCGCCCGTACCCGGCCGGGCAGGGTGAGGGTCGCCGTGGTGCGGCGGTCCGCCGTCCGCCGCAGGACCACGGTGCCGTCGGAGCCGGCGGTCGCCAGCGTGCTGTTGTCGGGCGCGAAGGCCACCGCGTTGACGGGCCCGCCGTGTCCGACGAGCCGGGCGACGAACGGCTGGGACTGCGTGCTCAGCAGCGCGCCCCGGGCCTCCGCCGTCGCCGAGGTCCGGTACGCCTGCGCGGCCAGGAGCAGCGAGCCCTCCGGCTGCCCGGCGGCCAGCGCGGCGGACTGGAGGGCCAGGGCCCGCGACCGCGCGACCCGCTCCTGGACCAGTGCCCCCGAGCGCTGCTGGTACGCCAGGCCGCCGGCGCCCACCGCGAGGACGAGCAGCACGACGAGCGTGGCCAGCATGCGCTGCCGCAGCCGGACCTGGCGCCGGCCCTGCCGCTGCCGGGCGGCCTCGGCGTCCTGGCTCCCCCGGAGGAAGGAGGCCTCCTGCGGTCCGAGCCGGCTCCGGCCGTCGAGTTCGTCGGCCCAGGCCCGGGCGGTCTCCAGCCGGGTGCCGCGGTAGAGGGCCGAGGGGTCGTGCCCCTCGCGCTCCCATTCGGCGGCGGCGTGCGCGAGCTGCTGGAGGATCAGGAGCCCGGCCCGGTCCGCGTGGATCCAGCCGTCCAGCCGGGGCCAGGCGTGCAGCAGGGCCTCGTGCGTGATCTCCACGGTGTCGCTGCCCACGGTGATCAGCCGGGCCCGCACGAAGGCGTCGAGTGCGGCGGCCGCCCCGTCCCCGGCGTCCGCACGGCCCAGCAGGGCGGTGCGGCTGACGCGCCGCCGGGTGGCGCCCGCGCCGTCGGCCACGTGGACCAGCCGCACCAGCACGCGCCGGATCGTCTTCTGTTCGGCCGGGTACAGGCCGGCGAAGACCGTCTCGGCCGTCCGCGCGACGGCGCCCTGGATGCCGCCGGTGTGCTCGTACCCGGCGACGGTCAGCGTGGCGCCCTCGCGGCGCTCCCAGGTGGCCCGCAGGGCGTGCGACACCAGGGGCAGCGCCCCGGACGGGGTGTGCCCCGCGTCGCGCAGGAGCAGGGAGACCAGACCCGGTTCGAGCGTGAGCCCCGCGAGCTCCGCCGGCCGCGTGATCGACTCCCGCAGTTCGTCCGCGGACATGGGGGGCAGGACGAACAGTCCGCCGGTGAACACCGGTGCCAGCTCCGGCAGGTCCAGGCAGTCGCCGGTGAAGTCCGCCCGTACGCCGAGCACCACCACGGCGGCGTCGGCGCCGCTGTCCGCCGGCCGCGCGGCCGCCACCGCGAGGAGCACCCGTACGAAGGCGCGCCGCTCCTCCTCGTCGGCGCAGAGCGTGAACAGCTCCTCGAACTGGTCGACGAGCAGGACGAGCCGGACCGGCGGGGACGGAGGCCCACCGGCGTCGGGCCCGCGGCCCGGCGCCGTCCGCCGTACCGCGTCGAGCAGTGCCTCGGGCCGGTCCCGTACCTCCCGCGCACCGAGGCCGAGATCGCCGCCCAGCACCTTCGCGGTGCGCTCCAGCAGCTCCTCCAGCGGCCGGGCACCGGGGGCGAACCGCACCACCGGCCAGGTGTCGGCCCCCGGCATGGGGAAGCCGCCCGGGCGCCGCAGGGCCGGTACGAGGCCGGCGTCGAGCAGGGAGGACTTGCCGGCGCCCGACGGGGCGACGAGCATCAGCGGGCCGTTCCCGATCCGTTCGAAGACCCGCTCGACCAGCTCGGCCGTCGCGCGTTCCCGGCCGAAGAACCGTCCCGCGTCCTCGGCGGTGAAGGCCGGCAGGCCCGGGTAGGGGCACGCGTCGTCGGCGGGCGGCTGGCCCGCGCCGGGAGCGGCGCCGGACGGCCTCGGAAGAGTTGGAGCCCGCTCCGGGTCCCCTACCAGGCGCAGCAGTCGGCCCTCCGCCCGCAGTACCTCGTCGCACCGGCGGGCGACGTCGGCGGTGGCGCGTTTGGAGCCGGTCTCGATCTTGCTCAGGTAGCCCTTGCTGTAGTGCGTCCGGCGGGCCAGGTCGGCCAGCGAGAGGCCGCGCTGCCCGCGCAGCCGACGCAGCTGCGCGGGAAAGGACACCGCGGCGTCGTCGGTCGGTGCGTGGTGGTGATCGCTGTCGTCCCGGCGGTCCGGATCGCCCACAACATCCCCCATGGCAGAGCGGGCCCAGGCCGCGAGACGGCTCGGTCCAGGCTACAGCGGGGGTCGGACGGCCGATCGCGTCCAGCGCCGGTGCGGGGGGCGCGCGGGAAGGCCCGGGACCGCCCGGAGGCGGTCCCGGACCGGGGCCCGGTAACAGGTGTCAGGGCCGGTTCAGGCGGATGGAGTTGATGGGGCCGAGGTCCGCGTACACCCCGGTGTGGGCGGCGATCCGGTCCCCGCAGCCCGCGCCGTTGTAGCCGGTGCACAGGTTCGCGGAGGCCCCGCCGGTCTGGTTGTTGAGCACCCAGTGGCGTCCGACCTGGTTGCTCAGATTGTGCGCCCCGTAGGCGTGGTAGATGTGCGTGGGCTTGACGGCCGGGTTCTGGTTCTCGGGATAGATGCAGACCGCCCCGTCCGGACAGCCGGCCCACGCGTCGGCCGGGGCCGAGGTCGCCGTGCCGCTGAGCGCGATCACGGCGACGGCGGCGGTGGCGAGCGCGGCGGCGCCGCGGATCATGTTGCGCATGATGTCCCCTTGTGGTCTTGCCTGGTGCGAACGGTTCAAGCCTGTCCCGGACCGGCACCGGGGTCGACGGGTTGACCGTTGCCCACCGCGGCGGCGCGGCGGGAAACCCCTTGCGAGCTGGGCGGTCCCGGTACGGGAGGCAACACGCCGGGGGGCGCGGGGCGGTGGACCCGGCGGTGGACCCGGCGGTGGGCCCGGCGGTGGGCCCGGCGGCGGGCCGGGGGCGCGGCGGCGTCAGCGCGCGGCCGCACCGCCGCTGAGGCTCTCGTGGAGACGGGCACTGGGTTCGTTCAGCCCGATGATCTCGACGCTCGCGCCGCGTTGCGCGTACTTCGCGGCGACGGCGTCCAGGGCCGCCACGGAGGAGGCGTCCCAGATGTGCGCGGCCGTCAGGTCGACGACCACCCGCGCCGGGTCGTTCGCGTAGTCGAACGACTGGGCCAGTTCGTTGGCGGAGGCGAAGAACAGCTCGCCGGTGACCGAGTAGACCACCGTGGTCCCGTCGGGGTCCGTGACGGAGGTGACGTGCGCGTGGCGGGCGACGTGCCGGGCGAAGACGACCATCGCCGTGACCGACCCCGCGACCACGCCGACGGCGAGGTTGTGCGTCAGGACCACGCAGACCACGGTCACCACCATGACGACGGTCTCGCCGACCGGCAGCCGGCGCAGTGTGCGCGGGGCGACGGACTGCCAGTCGAACTGGGCGAAGCAGACCACCACCATCACGGCGACCAGCGCCGCCATCGGGATGTCGGAGACCACCGGTCCGAAGGCGACGCACAGCACCATGAGGAAGACGCCCGACAGGAACGTCGACAGCCGGGTCCGGGCCCCGGAGACCTTGACGTTGATCATCGTCTGGCCGATCATCGCGCAACCGCCCATGCCGCCGAAGAACCCGGTGACGATGTTGGCGACGCCCTGCCCGACCGACTCGCGGGTCTTGGAGGACGGCGTGTCGGTGATCTCGTCGACCAGCCGGGCCGTCATCAGCGACTCCATCAGGCCGACCAGGGCCATCGCGAGCGCGTACGGGGCGACGGTCGCCAGCGTGTCCCCGGTGAACGGGACGTCCGGCAGCCCGGGCACCGGCAGCGCGGAGGGCAGCGCGCCCTTGTCGCCCACGGTCGGTACGGCGATCCCCGCCGCCACCGTGAGGGCGGTGAGGGCGGCGACGGAGACGAGCGGGGCGGGCACCGCCGTCGTGATCCTCGGGAAGAGGACCAGCAGCGCCACCCCCGCGGCGAACAGCGGGTACACGGGCCAGGGCACGTCCCGCAGCTCCGACATCTGGGACATGAAGACCAGGATGGCCAGCGAGTTCACGAAGCCGGCCATCACCGGGCGCGGCACGAACCGCAGCAGCCGGGCCACGCCCAGCGCGCCGAGCACGATCTGCAGGACCCCGGCCAGGATCACCGCGGCGACCAGGTACCCGAAGCCGTGCTCGCGGTTGAGCGGCGCGATGACGAGCGCGACCGCGCCGGTGGCGGCGGAGATCATCGCCCGGCGGCCGCCGACGACCGAGATCACGACGGCCATGGTGAAGGAGGCGAACAGCCCTACCGCCGGATCGACCCCGGCGATGATCGAGAACGAGATGGCCTCGGGGATCAGCGCGAGGGCGACCACCAGGCCGGCGAGCACCTCGGTGCGCCAGACCTTCGGATCGGAGAGCCACTCGGGGCGCTTCGCGCGCAGCCGGGCGAGGGGGGACGGGGCGGGGGAGGGCACGGCGCGCGGAACCTGTCGTGTGGGGCGCCCGCGGTGGAACACGGGGCGGGCGGAGCGGTACGGGGCCCGGCGGCCCGGGCCGGGCTGGTGAGCGGCCCGGGTGAAAACGGTACCTCGGCCGGGCGGCCCCGGGAGCGGCGGCCCGGACAGGCCCCCGGCGTCGCCGCGGGTGCGGCGCCCCGGGTGCGGCGCCCCGGACCCCGTTCCCGGGATCCGGACCCGCCGGCGCCCCGGCCCGCCGGTGCGCGGCCGAACTGATGCGCAGTCACCGCGGACCCGCCACCCGTCCGGACCTCAAAATGCCGCCGTTTGGTGACGGGATGTATCCATCCGCTCACCCGGTGTGGCGGGCGGCGGTGATCGCCCATAACTTCGGCATCGTGACGAACCGACAGCTCAAGCGCCTCACATGCATCTCCGTCGTCATGGCCGCGGGACTCGGCGCGACGGCGCCCACCGCCGCCGCGGCCGGACACACGGTGCATCCCGGCGAATCGATCCAGGAAGCGGTGGACGCCGCGAAGCCGGGGGACAGCATCATCGTGCTGCCCGGCACCTACCGAGAGAACGTGCTGATCACGAAGAGGCTGACCCTGCGGGGGTCGGGCAAGCTGACAGTGATCAAGCCTCCCGCCACCCCGCCCCCCGCGCGCGCGGCCGCCACCCCCTGCTCGCAGGCGGACTCCGGAATCTGTGTCATGGGCACGCCGGAGCAGACCGTCGACCGGGTCAGTATCCGGTCGCTGACCGTCTCCGGCTTCAAACGCAACGGGATCTGGGCCTCGCGCACGGACCGGATGACCGTCGAGCAGGTGACCTCCGAGAACAACGGCACCTGGGGCATCGCCCAGGAGCGCTCCACCCGGGGCGTGTTCCGGAGCAACACCGCCCGCGACAACGCCGAGTCCGGCATCTTCATCGCGAACACCGTCGACCGGGAGGGCGGCGCCATCGACACCCTCGGCGCCGTGGTCCGCGACAACACCCTCACCGGCAACCGGATCGGTGCCACGATCCGGCGGGTCCGCAACCTCGCGGTGAGCGGCAACTCCCTCACCGGCAACTGCGGCGGGATCTTCGTCGTCGGCGACGAGGGCGAGCCGGGCGCCGGGGACATGACCGTCCGGGGCAACCGGATCGTCAAGAACAACAAGTTCTGCAAGGGGAACAGCCGCCTCCCGGACATCCAGGGCGTCGGCATCGTCCTCACCGGCGCCGAGGAGACGGTCGTCCGCGCGAACACCGTCCGGGACAACGTGGGCTCCTCCCCGCTGTCCGGCGGAATCCTGCTCTTCAAGAGCTTCGTGGGCGCCCAGAACACCGACAACGTGATCACGGGCAACGACGTGACCGGCAACCTGCCGGCGGACCTGGCGAACAAGGGGACCGGGACGGGCAACCGGTTCGTCGGCAACCGGTGCCGGACGTCCGAACCCGCAGGGATGTGCTGACCGTGCTTCCCGCCATCAGGAGAATCGAGGCCGCATGACCACGGTAAGTCCCACCCCCACCGCCGCCCAGGCCCCCGCCGTGCACGTGCGCACCGCGACCGTCGCGCCCCCACCCGCGATGCGGCTGCGCGAGCTCGTCTTCGGCGCGGCCTGCGCCGCGGCCGTCCGCGCGGCGGCCCGCCTCGCGGTGGCCGACGCGCTGGGGGAGTCCCCCGCCACCGCGACGGAGCTCGCCGAGGCCGTGCGCTGCGACCCGAGGTCGCTGCACCGGCTGCTGCGCGCCCTGTCCTGCTACGGGATCTTCGCGGAGACCGAGGACGGCTCGTTCGTCCACACCGACATGTCGCGGATGCTGCGCGAGGACGACCCGAACAGCCTGCGCTACATCGCCCTGTGGTGCACCGAGCCCTGGACCTGGCAGGCCTGGCCGAGGCTGGACGACGCCGTGCGCTCCGGCGGAAGCGTGTTCGAGGACGTGTACGGCAAGGGGTTCTTCGACTACCTGCACGAGGACGCGCACGAGTCGGCCCACGTCTTCAACCGGGCCATGACCACGTCGAGCGTGCAGTCGGCGCTGGACGTGGCCGAGCTCCTCGACCTCACCGGCGTGGCCTCGGTCGCGGACATCGGCGGCGGCCAGGGCCATGTCCTCGCGAGCCTCCTGGAGAAGCACCCCGCCGTGCGCGGCACCCTGCTGGACCTGCCCGGGGTGGTGGCCAATGCGGACGCCCGGCTGCTGGAGGGCGGCGCGCTCGCACCGAGGGCCGCCATCGTGCCCGGCGACTGCCGCGAGTCCATCCCCGTCCAGGCTGATCTGTACATCATCAAGAACATCCTGGAATGGGACGACGACAGCACCCGCAGGACCCTGCGGAACGTCGTCGCCGCGGCCCGGCCCGGCGCCCGGCTCGTCGTCATCGAGAACCTCGTCGACGACACCCCGTCGATGAAGTTCACCACGGCGATGGACCTGCTCCTGCTGCTCAACGTGGGCGGCGCCAAGCACACCAGGGAGAGCCTGGTGACCCGCCTGGCGGACGCCGGCCTGCGGGTCGGCGAGGTCCGCCCCGTCAACGCGTACCTGCACGCCTTCGAGTGCACCGTGCCCGGGTCCCTGCCCCGCTGAATCCGGCCCCCGCACGCCACGACGCTCCGAGCCCGGCGCACAGCCGGTCTCGGAGGCGTCGGCGCGTGGCCCCCGCGACGCCGCACGCCCCGGTCAGGCCTCCGCGGGCGGATGCCGGTCGGTGATCAGGCGCATCGCGGAGCGCTCCACCACACGGGCGAGCTCCTCGTCGGTGGTGGGGACGCCGTCCTTGGCGCTGTCGAGCAGCCGGGCCAGCACGGCCGCCTTGTGTCCGCCCTCGACCCCCAGGGTCAGGGCCGGCCGGGCGTCGAGCGGGGCCCGCATGTCCAGCAGCCGCACGACGAGGTCGTCGCGCTGGAAGACGGTACTGGCCCGGATCGGGCCGGCCGGGTCGTCGACCGCCGCCTCGTCCTGCCGGGCGAGCAGCCTGGCCAGCGCCAGACCGCACCCGTCCTTGGCCGGGTAGAGGAGCGCGTGCCGGCGCAGGCCCTCGGACCCGTGACCGCCGGACGCCACGTGGTGCACCGCCGGGAGGGCCGCACGGGTGAAGAACATCCGGGCCGACCCCGGATCGCCGAGGTCCCGGTCCTGCTCCAGGTACGGGTTGATGGCCTCCTCCAGGGCCATCACCTCGGGCCGGCGGGCCACATGGCGCAGTGCCACGAGGAGGTCGCCCTCCACCTCCACGACCCGGACCACCCGGTTGCCGTGCATGAACAGGGAGGTGCGGCGCAGCCGGGTCCGGGCGTCGACCCGGGCCGGCGGGGAGGCGTACCCGGCCAGCAGCTCCGCGACGACGGACTCGCTGCCCGGTTTCACGGTGAAGGTGAGGGCGTGGCGGACGACCCCGTCACCCCGCCGGGGGGCGGCCCGGCCGGGGTGTTCCACCGCCCCGGCCGGGCCGGGCGCGGCGGGGAAGGCGGGGGCGGCGCGCGGATCCCGGACGGCGCGCGGGACGTCGCCGTCCGCCGGCCCCGGAGGTGTCACGGGCCCCTTGCCCGTCTCCCGCATGACGCTGAACCGCAGCGAGCGGGTGTCCCGTACGCAGCCGTGCAACGGCTGGACGGCGCCCAGGTGCTCCTCGCTGTTGAGCCAGGCCAGGAACGGCGGCGCGCTCTCCCACTCGCTGGTGATGAGCCACTGCGAGGGGTTCTCGATGGACTGGCACAACTCGTCGCTGATGTGCCCGGGGACCGAGGCCACCTGCGTGCGCAGGTCCTCGTACACCTCCAGGAACCGGTTCTGTGCGCCGTCGTACAGGTCCAGCAGCAGCACGACCCGAAGTCTGGAGCCGTCGAATGCGGACTGGGATATCCGTTCCGACAGGGTTGTCATCGTTCACACTCCTTCGAGACCACGCGGTCGCCACATGCGTGGCGCGCAGGTCGTCGGCGGCATCCGCGCGGATGGTCCACCGGCGGACACGGTCGGCCGGCCCACCCGAGACGCGGTGGCGCCACCCGGTCCGATCGTTGTCCCGTAGTGCGATCGGCGCGAGAGGGGAGAACCATGCGGGTGAAGGAGCGAGGGAACACCCCTCGCACCGGGCATGGAAGACTCATGAAGGAAAACGTCGACCACCGCGTGCCGGTCCTCATCGTGGGCGGCTCACTGGTGGGCCTGTGCACCTCGCTCTTCCTGGGCCGCCACGGCATCAGGCACCTGCTGGTCGAGAAGCACGCGGGCACTTCGGTGCATCCGCGCGGACGCGGTATCAACCTACGGACGATGGAGCTGTTCCGGGTCGCGGGTGTGGAGGCGCGGATCCGGGAGGCCGCCTCCGTACTGGGCGACAACCACGGCATCCTCCAGGGCGGCTCCCTCACCGGCGACGACCAGGAGTGGCTCTTCGAAGAGATCGACCCCGGAGGCGCCCTGGCGCGCTTCAGCCCCTCGTCGTGGTGCCTGTGCAGTCAGAACGACATCGAGCCGGTCCTGATGTCCGTGACGCCGACCCTCGGCGCCGACCTGCGGTTCTCCACCGAACTGCTCTCCTTCGAACCCGACGAGCGCGGAGTGACCGCGCGGGTGAAGAACCGGGACACCGGCGAGCACAGCACCGTCCGCGCCGACTACCTCGTCGCCGCGGACGGACCGCGCAGCCCCGTCCGGGAGCAGCTGGGCATCGGCCAGAGCGGCTCGGGCGCCCTCTTCCACAACGTCAGCATCACCTTCCGCTCCCGCGGGCTGGCGGGGATCGTCGGCGACCGGCGCTTCATCGTGTGCTACCTGACGACACCGGACGCCGACGGCGCCCTGCTGCCGGTCGACAACGAGGAGCGGTGGGTCTTCCACGCCCCCTGGCACCCCGACAGCGGCGAGACCCTGGACGACTTCACCGACGAGCGCTGCGTCGAGCACATCCGCCGGGCGGTCGGCGCACCCGGCCTGGACGTCGAGATCACGGGCAGGGCGCCCTGGCACGCCGCGGAGCGGGTCGCGCGGCGGTACGGCGAGGGGCGGGTCTTCCTCGCCGGCGACTCCGCCCACGAGATGTCCCCCACGGGCGCGTTCGGCTCCAACACCGGCATCCAGGACGCGCACAACCTGGCCTGGAAGCTCGCCGCGGTGCTGGACGGTTCGGCGGGCCAGGGCCTGCTGGAGACCTACGAGTCCGAGCGCCTGCCGGTGGCGCGGGCCACGAGCGAGCGGGCCTCGGCCCGTTCGGCGGAGCACAGCCATCCGGGGTACGAGCCCGCTCCCGGCGCGCGCGGCGGCGGCCGGCCCGGCGGGGTCCTGTCCGTGGCCATGGGCTACCGCTACAACGAGGGAGCCGTCCTCGGGACCGATCCCGAACGGCCGGTCGTGCCGGACGGGCTGGACCTCTCGGGAGAACCGGGTACGCGGGCGCCGCACATGTGGCTCGACGCCGGCGGGGTCCGGAAGTCCACGGTCGACCTCTACGAGCGGTCCTTCGTCCTGCTCAGCTCGGAGGGCACCCCGTGGCGGGAGGCCGCGCGGAGCGTGGCCGCACAGCTGGGCGTACGGCTGGACGCGTACGCCGTCGGCGCCGGCCCGAAGGCCGACCTGATCGCGCGGGACGGGGCCGACTGGGCCGAGGTCCACGGCACCACCCCGGCCGGGGCGGTCCTGGTCCGCCCGGACGGATTCGTGGCCTGGCGGTCCCCGGGGGCCGTCGAGGACGCCGAAGCGGTGCTCCACGAGGTGCTGGCGGCGCTGCTGCACCGGTCCTGAGGGCGCGGCCGGGCCCGCCGGGCCCGTGCCCGCACCCGCGCCGGCCCGCTACGCGGTGGTCACCGCGGGTACCGCACCGGTGCCCGCGCGGTACCCCGGCTCCTCGCCGGCCAGGCCGGCGACGTGGTCCGTGATCAGGTCGAGGACGTCCGCCGGGGCCGTGGCGTTCCCGAGCACGAGGAAGCTCACCGTCAGGCCGTCGGTCATCGCGGCCAGATAGCGGGCCAGCACGGGCACGGGCACGCGCAGGTCGAGACCCATGGTCCGGCGGAGTTGCTCGATGAGCTCGGTGTAGGTGTCCGAGTACAGCTCGTACTGCCGCCGGGCCAGGTGCTCGAAGCCGGGCTGGCGCAGGGCGTACTGGGTCAGTTCGTACGTGAGCATGTGCTCACCGGGGTGCGCGACCACATGGTCCCAGTAGGCCTGGAAGCCGGCCCGGACGGTCTCCCGCAGGGTGGGCCTCGGCCGGATCGCCTCCCTCACCACGGTGACGTAGTGACCGGTGATCGCCGTGATCACCGATTCGAGCAGCTCCTGCTTGGAGTCGAAGCAGTAGTGGACGACGCTCAGCGACACGCCCGCCTCGGCGGCGATGGACCGGGTCGTCGTCCTCGCGACGCCGTCACGGGTCATCGCGCGGATCGCGGCCTCGGTCAGCTGCCGGCGCCGGTCCGCCGACGGCATACGTGCCATGGGTGCTCCGTTCCCTGCGGTGTCGGTCGTACGGGGCCCGGCCCCGGGTCCCGCCGCGCGTCAGCTGCTGTAGACGCCGACCTCGTGGAGGGAGTAGCCCCATTGGGTGCCGCGCTGGACTCCGTGGACGCGAACGTACCGGGCCGGCACACCGGTGAACAGCGCCGTGTCGAGACCGCCGTCGCCCGCTGCGGTGGACCACACCGACTGCCAGTTCGTGCCGTCGGCCGACAGCTCCACGCGGTACGCCTTCCCGTACGCGCGCTCCCAGTCGAGGGTGACCCGCTTGACCAGGCTCGGTGATCCGAGGTCGATCCGGAGCCACTGGTCGTCGCTCCAGTCGCTCGCCCAGCGGGAGCCGCCGTTGCCGTCCACGGCCCGGCCCGGCGCGTAGCTCGTGAACGGGTTCCACTCGGCGGAGCTCGCCGAGGCGGACGCACCGGCGGCGAGGTTCACACCGGCCCGGTGCTTCTCGGAACCGCCCCAGGTGGTGAGGTAGGACTCGGCGCCCTTGAACAGGTCGTCCACCACGCCCTGGCCGCCGACCAGTCGGACGTCCTCGATCCAGTCCGGGACCAGCCCGTAGTGCGAGGCCCCGTCGGTGTTGAGGTCCCAGGTGCGCACGCCGGTGGTCTGCTTGTCGATCACGGACCCGCCGTCGGTGCTGCGGAAGGGGTAGCGCACGGGGTTGGGGGTGTCGGCGCCCCGGGGGCCGGGCCAGCCGCCCACGCCGTTCATGTCGGTGCCGTACCCGTAGCCGACGCCGTACTTGTCGCGCAGCGCGTCGGTGCGCTTCGCCTCCGCGCTGAACGCCTCGGCGCCGCTCATGTACTGGGCGATGAAGCCGCCGAGACGGTAGACCCGCTCGGTCCAGTCGAGGTCCATCCAGCTGTGCGAGGAGATCACGCCGGGGTAGGACTCGGATTCGAGGATGTCGAAGGCCTGGCCCGCGGCCTTGACGCTCATGTGGTCGATCTCCAGCATCATCTTGCGTTTCATCATGCCCCGCACCGCGTACTCGCCGAGGCCGGTGAGGCCCCGGGTGTTGCACCGCGCGTCCGCCGCGTACGACGGGACGGACACGCCGGCCGGGAGCTCCTTCTGCGCCGCGGGCGCCGCCGCGATGCCGATGGGGTTGTCGTGCTGCGGACCGGTGCACTTCTCGGTCTGCCAGAAGGTGCCGGTCGACAGGAACTGGCCCACGTTGATCGCGGTGCCGAGCGCGCCCTGGTCGAAGCGCACCCCGCACAGGGCGTTGTCGAACTTGTGGCACAGGAACATGCTGCGCACACCCAGCTGGTGCAGCTCGTCCAGGCCGCGGTCGACATCGGCCTCGCTGCACTGCGCGATGTCCAGGATCTGCTTGCAGCCGAAGGGTTCGGAGGTCTCGACTCCGAGGACGACGGCCAGCTTCCCCTGCTGGACGACCTCCCGGGCCTGCGCCGAGTCGGTGACGATGCGGAACCAGCCCTTTCCGGGGCCGCCGTACATCTTGTCGATGTAGGCCTGCATGTCGTACGTCTTGCGCGCCTCCAGGCGGATGGCGGTCATCTCGTCGCAGCTGCGGTCCTTGAAGAAGTAGACCGAGCAGATCACGCCGTTGGTGACGAGGTCGTTGACGAGGACCCGCTGGCCGCCGCGCCAGGCCCGCTCGACCCACGCGTAGTAGTTCTGCTGGTGGGTCAGCGAGTCGTGCGCGGGCCAGTCCTTGAAGGTCGGCCAGCCGTCCGGGTCGTGCCTGCCGTCGCCGCCCTTGGTGATGAAGTCGAAGACCGCGAGCGAGCCGTCGGGGTAGTGCTCCGGGCAGTCCTTGAGCGCGTCGGCGACGCCCAGGTCGGAGAACGGCTTGCCGCAGATGAGCCGGCCGCCGAAGCCCTCGTTGGACATCAGGTGGTCGTGCGCGTCGACGAAGCCGCGCACTTTCCCCTGTGCGTCGGTCCCCTTGAAGGGCTCGCCGGTGACGTTGATGTCGGAGTCGGGCGCGGGCCGCGCGACCGGGTTCCACCAGCCGGGATCGGCCGCGGAGCTGGGCGCGGGGCCGAGCACCATGGCCACCACGGTGAGCAGGAACGACAGAACCGCTAGGTGTCTGAGCCTGTGGTGCGGGTGTCGGGTCATGGTCATCACTCACGTCTTCGGTCAGCGGATGGCGCGCGGTCGGGGATCGGGACCCGTCGCGGGGATCGGGACGACGACGCCGCACGAACGGCTGACTTGTCATGACCCGCGCAAACGATGGGACGAGAATCGCCACTGGCGGCATCGGAGTCAAGGGTCCGGGACAGGTGACCTGATGATGTATCAGTTTTTTCGGGGTGGACCGCGGCCGCCGCTGCGACCGGGTCCGGGCCCACCCGCGCGCCGCCCGGCGGCGCGCGGGTGGGCCGGGGTCAGCGGGCGCGCCGCTCGGGCAGGTCCATCTCGGCCGGGGCCGGCGCGACGGTGAACCCGCGCGCGGTGGCCGGCGCGGTCCGCCCGCCGCAGAACGCGGCTTCGAGCGTGCCGCCCAGGGCCGTGTTCGCCGTGCCCCGGTTCGAGGTGTTGGCCATGGCCGCGAGGCTGCGCCGGCCGTCCCGGGTGGCGAAGGCGTAGGTGTAGTAGCCCTGCACGGTGCCGGTGTGGCCGTAGACCGATGTGCCGCAGGACAGGTCGTAGCGGCGCAGGCCGAGCCCGTAGTGCCGGGTGTTCGTGCCGTCCGTCGGGCTCGTGGCGAGCATCGCGTCCAGCAACCGGGGAGAGAGCAGCCGACCGCCCAGCAGGGCGGACACGAAGGTGTTCAGATCGGCCGGACTGGAGATTACCGCCCCGGCGGTCTGGGCCCAGGAGGCCGTCTGCTCGGTGGAGTCGACCAGCGGGGCGCCGGCCTCGTCCGGGTGGAGGTAGCCGCGCGCGTGCAGCCCCCGGACGGCGGTGCGGGGGTGGACGTAGGAGGTGTCGCGCAGCTTCAACGGCTTGATGACGCGCCGCTGGTACTCCTCGGCCACCGGACGGCCGGTCGCCTTCTCGATGAGCATGCCGACGACGACGAAGTTGGTGTTGGAGTACTTGTACGCGGCCCCGGGCTCGGTGGTCCTCGGCTCGGCGAGCGAGAGCTCCACGAGTTCGCGGTAGCTGAACACCTTGTCGCGCACGGCCTCGAAGCCGGGCACGGTCCGCTCGAACATGGTGTTGGTGTAGTCGGCCAGCCCGCTGCGGTGGTTCAGCAGGTGGCGCACGGTGATGCGGTCGTCGGGCAGCAGCCCCGGCAGGTAGCGGTTGACGGGCGCGTCGAGCGCGATCTTCTTCTCGGCGACGAGCTGGAGCAGGACGACGGCGGAGAACGTCTTGCTGACACTGCCGATCCGGAAACGGGCCCGGGTGTCCATGGCGGCGCCGCTGCTCCGGTCACGGACACCGACGGCCTTGCTCAGGACGCCGCCGGGCCCGGTGTAGCGGGCCATGGCGCCCGGCGCCCCGGCGTCGGTCGTCTGACGCAGCGCCCGGATCAGGGCCTCGGGATCGGCGTGCGCCGGCGGCGCGCCGGGCCCGCCGGCGGCGGTGAGCGCGGAAGGGGCGGCGTGGGCCGCGGCGGCGGGCGCCGTCGCGGCCAGCAGGGACAGCAGGGCGGCGCTGACGGCCAACCGCCGGGTCACGGGCAGATGCACGGTGTTCCTCTGGTCAGGGGGTACGACACGGGGACGGCTCGGCGCGGACGGGGGTTGCCGGAGCGGAGCCGGTCGCACAGAGCGACCAAGATCTTACGGATACGTGACGGCTGGTCCGGCCGCTTTCGGAAGTCCCGGTGGATTCCCGGGCCGGGCGCACCGGACGGCGGTGCGGCCGCCGTCGCGGCGGACCGGCGGCCGGACCGCGGGACGTCGTGCCCGCGGCGTGCGCGCGCCGACGCGTCAGTTGCCCGGGCGGCCCGGGGCGAGCCGTTCCACCACCTCGGCCAGGTCCTCGCAGACCTGCTCGATCTTGCGCCGCATGTTGTTCTGCTCCGTGACGAGCGCCGCCAGCAGCAGGGCCGTCAGGGCCGCCGCGCCGTTGAGCGCCTGGAGGTTGACCATGATCTCGAAAAGGGTGTGCCGGGCGAACGGACCGGTGCGGTCGGTCGCCGCCGAGATGGCCAGGACGGACACCAGCAGGGCGCACGGCGCGCTCCCCGCGAGCTGGAAGCGCACGGCCGCCCAGGTCAGCAGCGGGAACACGAGGAAGAGCAGGGACAGGGTGCTGCTCCGGGTGGCCAGGAGGGTGACGGCCACGGCGGTGACCGCCAGGGCGGCCGCCTCGGCCGCCCGGTAGCCGTCGCGCGGCAGCCGGGCCCGGCGCAGGACGAGCAGGACCGGGGTCACCACGAGCACCCCCATGGCGTCGCCGGCCCACCAGGCCGCCCACACCGGCCAGAACCCGCTCAGCGTCAGGTCGCCGGTGAGGACCAGCATGAACGTCCCGACCGTGGCGCTGACCAGCATGGGCAGCAGACCTCCCAGGAAGACCAGGGCCAGGCCGTCGCGCAGCCGGTCCAGTCCGCCGCGGAAGTCCACCGCGCGCAGCAGCAGGTAGGCGCACACCGGGCCGAGGGTGTTCCCGGCGACGAGGACGGTGTCGGCGGGGTCGAAGGTGCTGATCCGCTCGATGGTGAAGTAGGTGCCGAGTGCGATCCCGGGCCAGACCCGGAGCCCCAGGCAGAGCAGCGCGGCCACGGCGATGCCCGTCGGCAGCCACAGGGGCGTGACCGCGGCCCCGTCGAGGACCACCTGCTGGAGCAGGCCGATCCACCCGGCCGCGAAGTAGGCGACGGCGACGGCGAGGATCAGCAGAAGAGTCACGGGCAGACGTCGCCATCCGTCGGTACGCACCACAGCATCAGACAACAGTCCCGCCGTCCGGGCGGACCGTGACACGCGCTACGCGGGGTCCGGCGGCCCCGCCGCGTCGTGGCCGAGCACGAGTACCGCCGCGTCGTCGGCGTGACCGGTCTCGTCCGCCACCTTCATCACCTCGGCGGCCAGCTCGTCGGGATCGGCGTCCACCGCCTTCCGGGCGATGTCCAGTACGCGCGCCAGCCCCACCTCTATCGGGAACGAGGGCCCCTCGACCACCCCGTCGGTGAGGAGGACGATCACCCCCGCCCGGGTCAGCCGCCGCCGGGTCACCGGATAGACCGCGTCCGGGAGCATGCCCAGAGGCAGGCCGCCGGCGTCCTCGGTCACCCCGTACCGGCCGTCGTCCGTGGCCCAGACCGTCGGTACGTGTCCGGCCCGGGCGGTTTCGAGCACCCGGCTCGCCGGGTCGTAGCGGAGCAGGGTGCAGGTCGCGAAGAGCTCGCGGTCCATCGAGAGCAGCACCTCGTTCGCCCGGCGCAGCACCTCGCCCGGGTCGACGACGACGCCGGCCACGGCGCGCAGCCCGACCCGGACCTGGCCCATGAAGGCCGCCGCCTCCACGTCGTGCCCCTGCACGTCGCCGATGGAGAACGCCAGCGCGTCGCCGGGGAGCCGGAAGCCGTCGTACCAGTCACCGCCGATGTCCAGCCCGTGCCGGGCGGGCGCGTACCGGGCCGCGGCCCGCAGGCCCGGCAGTCCCGGCAGGGAGGCGGGCAGCATCTCCCGCTGGAGCACCTCGGCCAGCTCCGCGCGGGCGCGCTGCAGCTCCACGCCCTCGCGCGCCTGGGCCGTGAGCCGCCCCAGGGTGCTGAGCAGGTCCTCGCTCGCCGCGCGAGCGGGACGACGCCGGGTCATGGACCGCTCCGAGATCCGTCCATGTGTCCCTGCTCCCGCCGCGAGAAGATCCGAGCTCATCATATTTCCGCTCGGCCGGGTACGCGCCCGTAGGCAGGCGTGAGGACGCCCTTCCGGCTGCCGCGGCCGGGGAACGCCCCCCGTGCGCGGCTCAGGCGCAGACGCCTCCGGGGACGGTGGTGACGCGGCTCAGGAGGTGGGTGCAGGGATCCGGCCGGGAGGCCGGCCGGCCGCCGCGCACCTCGGCCTCCGCCCGGGTGGCGGCCTGCAGCGCGGCGCTGACCAGGGTCGCCAGCAGGTCGATGTCGGAGCTGATGTCCAGCCGTACCGTCACCCAGTCGGACCCGGCGGGAAGGCGGATGGCGGTGGACCCGGCGAGTGCCGGTCGGAACTTCGTGATCATCGCCCGGGTCAGCCGGACGTCGGCCTCGTGTTCGCCGTGGAAGTGGACGATCTCCCGTGCACCGGCGTTCAGCCCGACTCCCGCACCGCACGCGGGGCGGCCCTCGGTGAGCGCGGACCATCTCATCAGCTGTTCACTGGCGTGCCGAGCTGTGTTCATGCCCCGAGCGTGCCCGGCCCGCGCCCTCCACCACAAGGGTCGCGACCTGATTCGGCCGCCGATTCGATCAGGTGCTCAGGTGCCCGCCGCCGCCGCTCCGCGACAGAAAGCGGAATGTTGCGGCACGCGCCGGCCCGCCGGGCCCGCGGGGGCGCTCACCGCCGCGGCCGCACCCGGGCTCCCGGAGTCCCCGGACCGCTCACGCGGCGGTCCAGGCGCCCGCGAAATCGATCCGCTCGGCCCACTCCGGGTGGTCTATCAGCGGATTGCGGTTGCCCTGCACCTCGGCTATCGCGGCGTTGCGGTGCAGCTCGTACGCGTTCACCGGCTGGTCGCGGTGCCAGTCCAGCAGCAGGCCGAGACGGTCGAGCGGGAGCTCGCCCGCCCGGTCCCCGATGAGCCCCGGGTAGCGGAGCAGGAAGTACAGGGTGGCCCTGGCGACGGGCCCCTTGCCCGCGAACGGCTCGAACTTCGCGGTCTCCCGGCGCCCGCAGGCGTGCCGGACCACCTCGTGCTCGTCCCGGAAGTCGAAGTAGGCGATGTTGCTGCGGAAGCTGTTGCAGTTCGTCTCGCAGGCGAAGAGGTGGTGCAGGTCGCCCCGCATGGGCTCCTTCTTCGTGAACCACGACTGGGGCACGACGTGTTCGCAGTTGAACGGGAGTGACGCCTCCAGCAGGTCGAGTTCGGCCTCGACCGCCTCCGGGCCGGGCACGCTCTCGCGGAGCATGAACTCCTGCCAGCGTCCGATCCGGGCGGCTTCCGCCGCCGCGTCGGCCGCCATCAGCTCCTCGGGGGTGAAGTCCTGGTCCGAGTAGATGCCGTGCAGCGTCTCGTCCGGGTGCAGGTCCACCCACGGGTAGAGCAGGCGCATCGGCTTGTACGACGGGCGGTGCGCGTGTGTGGATTCCAGCCGACCGGTCAGCGCGAGGCGCAGTCCCGCGGGGTCGGTGGTGCGGATTCCCGCGTAGTAGGTCTCGCGCGCGATCAGGTCCGCGGCCGCGTCGTAGTAGGGGCGGGACCGGGCGGCGGCGCGGTTGGCCAGGGCGGCGGCCAGGTCGCGCTCGGCGGGCGACTGGCCGTCGATGCGTCCGACGCCTGCCATCGCCCGGTCGTAGGAGGGGGCCGGCGGGCGGGTCCGGGACGCCGCCGCGGTGGACTCGGCCGCGGCCCGGGGCGGCGGTGCGCCGCCGTCGAGGCCGACGCTGATGCGCAGCGGGACGCTGAGGTGGACGACGCCCGTCGCGCCGCCCGGGTCGCCCGACCCGTTCCGGGCGGCGGCGCCGTACGCCGGGGCCGCGAGGTGCGGCGGGTAGGCGTGCCCGGCGGGTCCCCCGGCGCCGTCCGGCCGCTCTCCGCCGGTCCCCGGCCGGCCCGGCGGGACCGGCGGCGAGGGCTCCACGGGGTGCGGGGACGACCCGGCGGCGAGCAGCTCCGCGCGCAGCGCCGCCGGTCCGCCGGAGAGGGGGAACTGCTGGAGGGCGGCGACGATGCGGCTGACCCGGATGCCCTCGTTGGCCTTCCAGTCGATCCGGTGCTCGCCCATGCCCGGGTGCCACACGGACCCGTCGACGGCGAGGATGTTGCCGTCGCGGTCCTTGCGGGGAGCGCCGGCGTGGTGCAGTGCCACGACCTCCCACTGGTCGTTGCAGACCGGGGAGCCGGACGAGCCGCGGGCCGTGTCGGCGGCGTAGTGCACGAAGTCGTCCAGCAGGTCCACGATCCGGTTCTCCCGCAGGGCGAGCTGCTTGGGCTCGCCGTTGGGGTGCTGGATGATGTTGACGAGCTCGCCGATGACCGCTTTCCCCGTGGCCTCCTTGAGCGGCAGCCGCCCGAAGTCGGTCAGCGGGCGGCCGTCACGGGACCGGTCGGCGACCGCGACGACGGTGAAGTCGAGGTCGCGGTGGGTGACGAAGAAGCGCTCCGGTTCGAGCGCGAAGACGACCGGCATGAGGGGCTGCCCGTCCACGCCCGCCTGGAAGTTGAACTCGATGACGCCGGCGCCCGCCTCCTCGGCGGACTGCAGTACGTGGTTGTTCGTCATCAGCAGGGACGGGGACACCAGGAAGCCGGTCCCGTGGTGCGACGACGCGGGGCTGCGTACGGTCACGCGGCCGACCGAGCGGGCGGCGACGAAGCCGCCTTCGAGGAAGTCGACGCCGATCAGGTCGTTGCGGCCCATGAACCGTTCGAGCACGAGGAGGTCGGTGCTGACCCACTCGCGGTCCAGGTCCAGGCTGGTACCCGTGGTGGCGGTCTCCGGTGTCCGCTCCACGGCGGTGGCAAGGGCCCAGTCGACGCCCAGCCGGTCCAGCCTCTTGTTGACGCGCTCCGGTGTGTCGGCGTAGAGGATGCCGTGCCGCGCGAGCGTCTCCAGGTGACCCTCCCGCTCGGCGGTCCGGGTCGCGTACCGCCTGCCGGCGGCTTCCACCTGCTTCAGGAAATCCGTGGTGAGCTGTGACGCCTGGTCCACTGTCATCGGGGCTCGCCTCCTCGGCGGCGCGTGAGCGCTCAGGACCGCAATGCCTCCCGTCTTCCAGTATGGGCTCCGGTTGCGGGGGCCGCTCCTCCGTGCCCTGGCGGGCCCAGGAGTTGTTGCCGCGTCAATTTTTGAACGCTCTCCGAGCGGTCCGCTCCGAGCGGCGGTCGGCCGCGGCGCCGGGCCGAGCTGGACCGGGCTCTTGACAGCTCATTTGTTCACTTCTTAAATCACGTACTGAACTAAGTATTCCGCGACCGCGATCGGCATCCATCCCTCCTCTGCCGATTGACATGCCCATGTCTGTTAGGAGCGTTATGGTCTCCGCGCGCTCACCCCGGCGCCTGCTGCTGTCCCTCGTCTCCGTGCTCGCCCTCACGTCCCTGTCCACCGGACTCGCCACGGGGCTGCCCGCGCCGGGCACCCCCTCGCCGCAGGCCGCCGTCGCACCGGCCGCCGTCACGTTCTCGGACGACTTCGACGGACCCGCCGGGTCCGCCGTCGACGGCGGGAAGTGGCAGGTCGAGACGGGCGACAACGTCAACAACCACGAGCGGCAGTACTACACCGCCGGCGCCCGCAACGCCGCCCTCGACGGCCAGGGCCACCTGGTCATCACCGCCCGCCGGGAGAACCCGGGCAACTACCAGTGCTGGTACGGGCGATGCGAGTACACCTCCGCGCGGCTCAACACCGCCGGCCGGTTCACCACCACCTACGGCCGGGTCGAGGCCCGGATGAAGGTCCCGCGCGGACAGGGCATGTGGCCCGCGTTCTGGATGCTCGGCAACGATATCGGCCAGGTCGGCTGGCCCGCCTCGGGCGAGATCGACGTCATGGAGAACGTGGGCTTCGAACCCTCCACGGTCCACGGCACCCTGCACGGCCCCGGGTACTCCGGTTCCGGTGGCATCGGCGCCGGCTACACCCTCCCCGGCGGCCAGGCGTTCGCCGACGCCTTCCACACCTTCGCCGTCGACTGGAGCCCGAACGCGATCACCTGGTCGGTGGACGGCACCGTCTACCAGCGGCGGACGCCGGCCGACCTCGGCGGCCGCCCATGGGTGTTCGACAAGCCCTTCTTCCTCATCCTCAACCTCGCGGTCGGCGGCTACTGGCCGGGAGACCCCGACGGCAGCACGGTCTTCCCGCAGCAGCTGGTCGTCGACCACGTCCGCGTCACCACCGGCGAAGCCCCGGCGCCCGCCGGGCAGATCACGGGCATCGGCGGCAAGTGCGTGGACGTCGCGGGCGCCGGCACCGCCAACGGCACGGCCGTGCAGCTGTACGACTGCAACGGCACCGCCGCCCAGCGCTGGGAGAGCCGCGCCGACGGCACCCTGCGCGCGCTCGGCAAATGCCTGGACGTGGCGTCCGGCGGCACCGCGGACGGGACACCCGTGCAGTTGTGGGACTGCAACGGCACGGCCGCGCAGCAGTGGGCGCTGCCCGCCGCCCGGGACATCGTCAACCCGCAGGCGAACAAGTGCCTCGACGCCGCGGGCGGCGCCTCCGCCAACGGCACCCGGCTCCAGATCTGGACCTGCGTCGGCGCCGCGCAGCAGAAGTGGACGGTGACCCGCTGACCTGAACCGGCCCCACCGGCCCGCGCGTCCACGGACCCGGCCGCCCGGCCCCCCGGCGGCGGTGCAACCGCCGTGCGGATCAGGCCAGTCGGGCGGGGCGCGGCTCGCGCGGGGCGGGGTCGGCCCCGATACTGCACCGGGCGACCGGCCCGACCGCGGAGGGGAACCGATGAGGCTGACCGAGATGATCCACACCGCCGTACGGGCGGCACGCCGCGCCGCCCTGCCGGCCGTCGTGCTGGCCGCGGCGGCGAGCGCGCTCGCACCGGTCCCGGCCCGGGCGGCCCCGGCCTGCGCCACCACAACGGCCCCGCCGCCGGTCGAGGTGGCCCGCATCCCCGACTGGGTCGAGTCCATCGCCGTGGACCGGCGCGGACGGATGTTCGCGACCGCGTACTTCACCGGCCGGGTCTACCGGATCGACGCACCCGGCACCGCCCCGGTGGCCCTCACCGGCGACATCGGCGCCAACGGCGGGATCGTGGTGCGCGCCGACGGCAGCCTCCTCGTCGGCACGGGGAACGACCTCGCGCACTCGCTCACCGGCGACCTCCTGCCGCTGTCCGAGCTGCTGCGGATCGACCCCGAGTCGGGCGAGAGCACGACCTACGCCTCGGGCCTCGGCGGCATCGACGGCGTCGCCCTCGCGCCGGACGGCACCGTCTACACCACCACCCTGGGCGGCCGGAACATCGGCCGCGTCACCCCGGACGGGCGGGTGGACCCCGCCTGGGCGCGGGTGCGGCAGCCCAACGGCGTCGCGGTGTCCCCGGACGGGTCCGAGGTGTACGTCATCCAGACCAGCATCGCCCCCGGGCTGTACCGGATCCCCGTCGCAGACCCGGCCCACCCCGTGCGCTGGATCTCCGCCGGCCCGTCCGACGTCCTCGCCCTCCCCGACGGCCTCACCCTCGACGGCCGGGGGCGCCCGCTCATCAGCACCCACGCCGCCGGGCAGATCTGGCGGGCCGAGGGCGCGGGACTCTGCTCCGTCGCCTCCGGACTGCCCCTGTCCACCCAGATCACCTACGGGCACGGCGACCGGGGCTTCTCGGCCGGCAGGCTCTACCGGGCGGGCGTGGACGGCGGGATATACGAGGTGCCCGCCGGAGCCGAGGCGCCGACGGCCGTGCCCGGGGCCCCGTGAGGCGGGGCGGCCGCGGATCCCGGGCGCTGGTCGGCGCGCTGGACGGCACCGCCTGGAAGATCAAAAATCAGTCGGGTTAGCATATGAGCACCGACTAGCTCGAAAGATAAACCTGTGACTGTCAATGATGACTCGTTCACCAGCTGGAAGAATCGCGAGGAGATCGCGGAGTCGATGATCCCGATCATCGGGAAGCTGCACCGGGAGCGGGACGTCACGGTCCTGCTCCACAGCCGCTCCCTGGTGAACAAGTCAGTGGTCAGCATCCTCAAGACCCACCGATTCGCCCGGCAGATCGCCGGTGAGGAGCTCTCGGTCACCGAGACGCTGCCGTTCGTGCAGGCCCTGACCACGCTGGACCTGGGTCCCTCGCAGATCGACATCGGTATGCTCGCCGCGACGTACAAGGCGGACGACCGGGGTCTGTCGGTGGAGGCGTTCACCGCCGAGGCCGTCGCCGGCGCCACCGGCGCCAACAAGATCGAGCGCCGCGAGTCGCGCGACGTGGTCCTCTACGGGTTCGGCCGTATCGGCCGCCTGGTGGCCCGCCTCCTCATCGAGAAGGCCGGATCCGGCAACGGCCTGCGGCTGCGCGCCATCGTCGTGCGCCAGGGCGGTGACCAGGACCTGGTCAAGCGCGCCTCACTGCTGCGGCGCGACTCCATCCACGGCCAGTTCCAGGGCACGATCACCGTGGACGAGGCGAACAGCACGATCGTCGCCAACGGCCACGAGATCAAGGTCATCTACGCGGGCGACCCGTCCGAGGTCGACTACACGGCGTACGGCATCAAGAACGCCATCCTGATCGACAACACCGGCAAGTGGCGCGACCGCGCGGGTCTGTCCAAGCACCTGCGCCCGGGGATCGACAAGGTCGTCCTGACGGCGCCCGGCAAGGGCGACGTCCCCAACATCGTCCACGGCGTCAACCACGACACGGTCAAGCCCGACGAGCAGATCCTGTCCTGCGCGTCCTGCACGACCAACGCGATCGTCCCGCCGCTCAAGGCGATGGCCGACGAGTACGGCGTGCTGCGCGGTCACGTGGAGACCGTCCACTCGTTCACGAACGACCAGAACCTGCTGGACAACTACCACAGCTCGGACCGTCGCGGCCGCTCGGCGCCGCTCAACATGGTCATCACCGAGACCGGTGCCGCCTCCGCCGTGGCCAAGGCCCTCCCGGAGCTGAAGGCGCCGATCACCGGCAGCTCGATCCGGGTCCCGGTGCCGGACGTCTCCATCGCGATCCTCAGCCTGCGGCTCGGCCGCGAGACCACGCGCGAGGAGGTCCTCGACTACCTCCGCGACGTCTCGCTGACCTCGCCGCTCAAGCGCCAGATCGACTTCATCACCGCGCCCGACGCGGTGTCGAGCGACTTCATCGGCTCGCGCCACGCGTCGATCGTCGACGCCGGCGCCACCAAGGTCGACGGCGACAACGCGATCCTCTACCTCTGGTACGACAACGAGTTCGGCTACTCGTGCCAGGTGATCCGGGTCGTCCAGCACGTCTCCGGCGTGGAGTACCCGACCTACCCGGTGCCGGCCGTCTGATCCCGGCCCTCCGGTCCCCGCGGATCGCGAGAAGCGCCTGACCC
>NZ_JBHXRU010000019.1:73039-80001 GCF_042716255.1 Streptomyces sp. NPDC058662
CCCCGCCCGGGGGGGGCCCCCCCCCCCCCCCGCGCCCCGGCCCCCCCCCCCCCGCCCCCCCGCCCCCCGCGGCCCCGCCGCCGCCCCCCCCCGGCCGCCCCCCGGCCCCCCCGCTTCTCGGCGTACGGCCCTCCCGGCCCAGCGCCGCCCCGGGTGACGGGACGGCGCGCGGGGCGGGGGAGCGCTCAGGGCGTCCCGGGCCGCAGGGCGAGGGAGTGCAGGTAGCGCATCAGCGTCATCAGGACGTCGCGGCTGGAATCGCGGCGCCGGGCGTCGCAGAGCACCAGCGGTACGGACGCGGGCAGGTCGAGTGCGTGGCGCAGCTCCTCCAGCGGGTACTCGGGCGCGTTCGGGAAGGAGTTGACGGCGACCACGAAGGGCACCCCGCGCTCCTCCAGCCGGCCGATCACGTCGAAGCTGACCTCCAGCCGGCGGGTGTCCACCAGCACCACGGCCCCCAGGGCGCCTTCGAACAGGCCCCGCCACAGGAACCAGAAGCGCTGCTGCCCGGGCGTGCCGAACAGGTACAGCACCAGCTCCTCGTTGATGCTGATACGGCCGAAGTCCATGGCCACGGTGGTCGAGCTCTTGCGCTCCACCCCCGCCGTGTCGTCGACGCCGACCCCGGCCTGGGTCATCGTCTCCTCGGTGGTCAGCGGCCGGATCTCGCTCACCGAGCCGACCAGGGTGGTCTTGCCGACCCCGAAGCCGCCCACGATCACCACCTTGACCGCGGCGGCGGCCGTGGCGGGCAGAACGTCCTCGCGCCGCGGCCCCGGGGGCTGCTCAGAGCTTTCGAAGTCCATCGATCACTGCCTCAATCAATGCCAGGTCGGGGAGTTGGGCGCGGGCGACGGGTGCGCGGGAGAGCACCTGCCCCGCGGTGATCAGATCGCCGAGCAGTACGGTGACCACGCTCACCGGCAGGCCGAGGTACGCGGAGATCTCGGCCACCGAGAGCGGCGCCTGGCACAGCCGCATGATGGTGGCGTGCTCCGGCTGCATGCCGGGCCTGGGCCTCGACCTGGCGACGATCAGGGTGACCAGGTCGAGGTCGGTGGGAAGTAACGGTCCGCTGCGGCCGCCCGTGATGACGTAGAGCCGCTCCGGACTGCCGTCCTCCCAGTTCCGGCCCGGATCGCTCACGCGGGCTGCCTGTCGCTGCGCGGCGGGCTGCTGAGGTGCTCTCCGATCCGGGCCACCAGGTCTCGCATGCGCTGGCCCATCAGCCCCGCGTCGACGCCCTCGCCGGCCAGCACCGCGAGGTAGGCCCCGGCTCCGGCGGCCATCAGGTAGAAGAACCCGCCGTCCATCTCGATCACGACGAGCCGCATCCGGCCGTCGCTGTGCGGGAGTTCGGAGGCGACCGCGCCGGCCAGGCTCTGCAGTCCGGCGCAGGCGGCGGCGAGCCGGTCGGCGGTGTCGGTCTCCGCGCCGTACTGCGCCATCCGCAGGCCGTCGGCCGAGAGCACGATGACGTGGCGGGTCTGCGGGACGCTCTCGGCCAGGTCCTTGAGCATCCAGTCCATATTGCTCTGCTGCTGACTCACGGCTGTTCCCCTTCGTTCGCCTGGTCCGGCGAGGCGTCTGTCTGATGGCTTGCCGCGATGTGGCTCCCGGCGGGCCGGACGTCCCCGGACAGACCGCTCTGGAAGGCGGCCAGCCACATGCCGGGCGCGGCTTCGGTCCGGTCCGGGGTCGCGGCGGCGGCCGGCGCGGCCCCGGCGGCCGCGGGCGGCTCCGGCGCCGTCGCGCGGGTCTTGCGGCGCCGCTGCGGGAGCCCGTTCGGGGTCCGCTCGGTCACGGCGGGCCCCTCGTCCGCACCGGACGGCTCGTCGAGGACGGCCACGGCCGCCGGTGCGGGGTCCGCGGCCGTGAGGGCAGCCCGCCCAGGACCCGCGGCCTCGCGCGGGAGCGGCCGCGGGGCGGCCGCCGGCTCCGGGGCCGTGCGGGGTCCGGAGGAGGTGCCGATGCCGTGGGCCACGCCGGTGGCCGCCGAGACGGTGGTGATCAGGTCCTGCGGGATGACCAGCACCGCGCGCACCCCGCCGTACGCGGAGGAGCGCAGGGACACCCGGAAGCCGTACGCCTGCGAGAGCCGGCCGACCACGGCCAGGCCCAGGCGCGGGGTCTCACCGAGGTCGGTGAGGTCGATGCCCTCCTGCGCCTGGCGCAGCATGCGTTCGGCCCGGGTGCGGGCCTCCTCGCTCATGCTCAGGCCGCCGTCCTCGATCTCGATGGCGATGCCCGAGTTCACCTCGACGGCGGTCAGGTGGACCTTGGTCTGCGGCGGGGAGTAGCGGGTGGCGTTGTCCAGCAGCTCGGCCAGCGCGTGGATGAGCGGCTCGACGGCGGGTCCGACCACCGCGACCTGGGAGACGGAGTGCAGCTCCACGCGCTGGTAGTCGATGATCCGCGACATGGCGCCGCGCAGCACGCTGTACAGGGGCACGGCCTTGCCCCACTGGCGGCCGGGCCGCGCGCCGCCGAGGACGGCGATGGAGTCGGCGAGGCGGCCGATGAGGGCGGTGCCGTGGTCGAGCCGCAGCAGGTCGCCGAAGACGGCCGGGGTCTGCCCGTGCCGGTCCTCCATCTCCCGCAGCTCCTGCGCCTGCTGGTGCACGATCGCCTGCACGCGGCGGGCGATGTTCACGAAGGCCCGCTGGGCGGAGTCGCGCAGGTCCTCCTCGGCGACCACGGCGTCGAGTACGGAGCGCAGCACCGCGAGGTGGGCGTCCCGGAACTCCGGTGTCAGGCCCGTGCCGTAGGCGCCGGGGTCCTCCAGCGAGGCCAGCACGTCCTCGGGGAACTCGCCCTTGCGCAGCCGGGCCACCACATCCGGCAGCAGGGACCCCGCCAGCCTCGCGGTCTCGGCCTGCTGGCGCGCGAGCGCCGCCTCCTGGGCGGCGACCGTGACGCGCAGTGCCGCCAGCGTCCTGCCGCGCCGGGCGGCCTCGCCGCAAGCCAGCGCCACGGCGACGAAGGCCGCGGCCCCGACCCAGGCGACGGGGGTGCGGGCGGGCGCGGAGGCCAGCGCCACGGTGGCCACCGCGAGCGCGCCGGTCAGCAGGGCGGGCAGCGCCCATACGACGGGTGAGGTGGGCCCTGGACTTCCGGGCGACGATCCCTCTCGAACCATCAGAACCCTCAAACGATCGAAAGCGAAAGATCATTGGACAACAGCCCGGGATCTTATCGGTTCACCGCACGGGTCTTGACAACAGGTCATGATGTGGACGGGCCAGGGGAGTTGCGGCGGCCGGTCCTGACCTGCGGCGGATCGGCCGAGGGGCGCGCCACGGCGGCGTACGGGCCCCTCGCACCCCTCTCGCGGTCCCCTCGCGTTCGGCTGGTTTCCGACGGGCGTACGCCGCCCGGAACGCGTACGGAGCCGGCCGGCTGCGCGTACGGCGGCGCGGTCCGGGCCCCTGCGCGGGTACCTGTGACCATGGGATCATCATCCCGCCCCCCACCCGTACCGAGGAGACGCCGTGCCCCCTTACGACCTCGCCGACCGGCTCGTGGTCGGCGTCGCCTCCAGCGCCCTGTTCGACCTGACGGAGGCGGACGCGGTCTTCCGCGAGGAGGGGGAGGCGCGCTACCGCGCCTACCAGGAGGAGCACCTGGACCGCACCCTGGCACCGGGTGTGGCCCATCCCTTCCTCCGCAGGCTGCTCTCGCTCAACGACCTGGCTCCGCGGGACGACCCGCTGGTCGAGGTGATCGTCCTGTCCCGCAACGACCCGGACACCGGGCTGCGGGTGATGCGGTCCATCCAGTCCCACGACCTGCCGATCACCCGGGCCATCTTCACGCAGGGCCGCTCGCCGCACCGGTTCATGCCGGCGCTCAACATGTCGCTGTTCCTGTCCGCCGACGAGCACGACGTCCGCGAGGCCGTCGCCGCCGGACTGCCCGCCGGGTACGTGGTGGGGTCGCCCACCGAGGACGACGCCGAGGACCGGGACCTGCGGATCGCCTTCGACTTCGACGGGGTCCTCGCCGATGACGCGGCCGAGCGGATCTACCAGGCGGACGGCCTCGACACCTTCCGCTCCCACGAGAGCGCCAACGCCCGCACCCCGCACGTCCCCGGCCCCCTGCGCGACTTCCTGGCCGGTGTGAACCGGGTCCAGCAGCGCGAGGAGGAGCGCCGGCGCCGGGACCCCGACTACCGGATCCGGGTGCACGTCTCCCTGGTCACGGCCCGGAACGCGCCCGCGCACGAACGGGCGGTGCGCAGCCTGAAGGACTGGGGCGTGACGGTGAACGACGCCTTCTTCCTCGGCGGCATCGACAAGGCCGCGATCATCGGCGTGCTCAAGCCGCACATCTTCTTCGACGACCAGATGGGCCATCTCGTCGGAGCCTCCCGCAACGCCCCGAGCGTCCACGTCCCCTTCGGCACGTTGAACGAGCGCTCCGACGGGTGAGCCGCGTCTCACCCGGCCGCAGCCGCTTGCCTGTGCAACGAGTTGCATAGAAGGATCGGGGCATGGCGCTCGAACACGCGATCCTCGTCTCCCTGCTGGAGAAGCCTGGCTCAGGCTATGAGCTGGCCCGGCGGTTCGACCGCTCCATCGGGTACTTCTGGACCGCCACGCACCAGCAGATCTACCGGGTCCTGGGGCGGATGGAGGGCGAGGGCATGCTCCTCGTCCGCGAGGTGCCGCAGCAGGGCCGGCCGGACAAGAAGGAGTACACCGTCGCCGCGCCCGGCCGCGCCGCGCTCTCCCGCTGGCTGCACGAACCGATCGAACCCGAGAGCCTGCGCCACGACCTCGCCGTGAAGATCCGCGGCGCCGCCTTCGACCACCCGGCCGCGATGATCCGCGAGGTCGAGCGGCACCACCGGGTCCACAGCGACCGGCTCGCGCACTACCTGGCCGGAGAGCTGCGCGACTTCACCGGACCCGGAGCGCCCGTACCGCTCGACACGGGCCAGGAGCTCCAGCACGTCGTGCTCCGGGGCGGCATCGCGTACGAACGGATGACCGTCGCCTGGCTCGACGACGTGCTCGCCACCCTGCGCCGGCTCGCCGCGGGCCTCCCGCCCGCCTGAGCCGCCGCGCCCGACCCCACCCCTCGATCCGTACCCTCCGGAAGGCGAACCATGGCCGACGCCCTGCTGTTCAACCCGCACACCTACGACCCCGCGCACTTCGACGCCGAGACCCGCAGGCTGCTGCGCGCCACGGTCGACTGGTTCGAGGCCCGGGGCAAGCGCCGGCTGATCGAGGACTACCGCACCCGGGCCTGGCTGGGCGACTTCCTCGCGTTCGCCGCCAAGGAGGACCTGTTCGCCACCTTCCTCACCCCGGCCGCCGCCGCCGGGCGCGAGGACCAGCGCTGGGACACGGCCCGGATCGCCGCCCTCAACGAGATCTTCGGGTTCTACGGACTCGACTACTGGTACGCGTGGCAGGTGACCATCCTCGGCCTCGGCCCGGTCTGGCAGAGCGACAACGCCGCCGCACGCGCCCGCGCCGCCGAACTCCTCGCCCAGGGCGAGGTCTTCGCCTTCGGACTGTCCGAGCGGACCCACGGCGCCGACATCTACTCCACCGACATGCTGCTGGAGCCCGACGGCGACGGCGGCTTCCGGGCCACCGGCTCCAAGTACTACATCGGCAACGGCAACGCCGCCGGACTCGTCTCCGTCTTCGGCCGCCGCACCGACGTCGAGGGCCCGGACGGGTACGTCTTCTTCGCCGCGGACAGCCGGCACCCCGCCTACCAACTGGTGCAGAACGTCGTCGACTCCTCCAAGTACGTCAGCGAGTTCCGCCTGGAGGACTACCCGGTCACCGCGGACGACGTCCTGCACACCGGCCGGGCCGCCTTCGACGCGGCCCTGAACACCGTCAACGTCGGCAAGTTCAACCTCTGCACCGCATCGATCGGCATCTGCGAGCACGCGATGTACGAGGCCGTCACCCACGCGCAGAACCGCATCCTCTACGGCCGCCCCGTCACCGCCTTCCCCCACGTGCGCCGGGAGCTGGCCGACGCGTACGTCCGCCTCGTCGGCATGAAGCTGTTCAGCGACCGCGCCGTCGACTACTTCCGCTCGGCCGGCCCCGAGGACCGCCGCTACCTCCTCTTCAACCCGATGACGAAGATGAAGGTGACCACGGAGGGCGAGAAGGTCATCGACCTGATGTGGGACGTCATCGCCGCCAAGGGCTTCGAGAAGGACACCTACTTCGCCCAGGCCGCCGTCGAGATCCGCGGGCTGCCCAAGCTGGAGGGCACGGTCCACGTCAACCTGGCGCTGATCCTCAAGTTCATGCGCAACCACCTGCTGGAACCGGTCGAGTACGCCCCCGTGCCGACCCGCCTCGACGCCGCCGACGACGAATTCCTCTTCCGTCAGGGGCCGGCCCGCGGCCTGGGCTCCGTACGCTTCCACGACTGGCGCACCGCCTACGACGCCTACGCCGCGGTCCCGAACGTGGCCCGCTTCCGCGAGCAGGCCGACGCGCTGTGCGAGTTCGCCGCCACCGCCGCCCCGGACGAGCGGCAGAGCCGCGACCTCGACCTCCTCCTCTCCGTCGGCCAGCTGTTCGCGCTCGTCGTGCACGGCCAGCTGATCCTGGAGCAGGCCCGCCTGACCGGCCTCGACGAGGACGTCCTGGACGAACTGTTCGCCGTCCTGGTGCGCGACTTCTCCGCGCACGCCGTCGAACTGCACGGCAAGGACGCCGCCGACGAACGGCAGCAGGAGTGGGCGCTCGGCGCCGTCCGCCGCCCGGTCGTCGACGAGGCCCGCTCGGCCCGGGTGTGGGAGCGCGTCGAAGCGCTGTCCGGCGCCTACACGATGGCCCCGTAGCAGCGCCGACACCGCCAGGGGCCGCCGGCCGCCGGCTCGAGCGGGCGGCCGGTGCCCGATGCTGGTGGCATGGGCGCCCCGGGTACGGGTGGTACCGGCGACGCCGCGTGCGCCGCCCCGGGGCGCGGGC
>NZ_JBHXRU010000020.1:0-12013 GCF_042716255.1 Streptomyces sp. NPDC058662
TGGGGGGTGGCATATTTGGCGGCGCGGGTGCCCGGCGGGCCTGCGCTTGGGGGGTGGTCACACGCCCACCCCCCCCCCATTCGGCAACCGCGTCAGGAGGCCGCCGGCGGCGTCGGCCCGCCGGGAGTGTCCTTGTGCGCGATCTTGCCCAGGGCATCCCTGGCCTTGCCCGTGCCGCTCGTGATCTGGCCGCTGTACTTGCCCTTGGTCTTGGAGTCCACGGCCTTGGCCATCTTCTCCAGACCCTCGCCGATCCTGCCCTCGTGCTGCTGGGCGAGGTCGCCGACCTTGTCCTTCGCCGGTGCGAGCTTGGCCTTCAGATTGTCCAGCAGACCCATGGGTCACCTTCCAGTGGCGGTGGCTACGTACGGGCGCCCTCGCCGGCCTCGCTGTCCGCGGCCACGTCGGCGGACTGCTGCTTCGGGATCTCCACGGCTTCCGCCGGGCCCCCCGCCGCAACCGCACCGCCCTCGGCCTCTCCGGACCCGGCGGACTCCGCCGTCACGGCCTCGGCCGCGACCTCCTCGGTCGCAGCCTCGTCCTTACGACGAAAAAACCGATCAAAAACGCCCATGTCTACTCCCATAACGTTACTCGCGCGGGTGAAGTTCCGGCTTGGCCCGACCGGCCTCCGCCGGTCGTGCGCCCGGCCGGAACCTCGCCAGGGCAACGACCCCGACGCCACCTCGTCACGTCACCCGATCGGGTACACGCCCCGGCGTTTGCGAGACTGGGGCCGTGAGCAAAGCAGCCCCCGCAGCGCGGGTCATCGCCGTCGTCGGTCCCACCGCGGCCGGAAAGTCCGACCTGGGCGTCGCCCTGGCCCGCCGATTCGACGGCGAAGTCGTCAACGCGGACTCCATGCAGCTGTACCGGGGGATGGATATCGGCACCGCCAAGCTGACGACCGAGGAGCGCGGCGGCGTCCCGCACCACCTCCTCGACGTCTGGGACGTCACCGACACGGCCAACGTCGCCGAGTACCAGCGCCTGGCCCGGTTGGAGATCGACAAGCTGCTCGCCGAGGGCCGCACCCCGGTCCTCGTCGGCGGCTCCGGCCTCTACGTGCGCGGGGCCCTGGACGCCATGGAGTTCCCCGGTACCGACCCCGAGGTCCGCGCCCGGCTGGAGGAGGAGCTGACCCTCCGCGGCTCCGGCGCCCTGCACGCCCGGCTCGCCGCGGCCGACCCGGCCGCCGGCCGCGCGATCCTGCCGAGCAACGGCCGCCGCATCGTCCGCGCGCTGGAGGTCATCGAGATCACCGGCCGGCCGTTCACCGCGAACCTGCCCGGCCACGACTCCGTCTACGACACCGTGCAGATCGGCGTCGACGTGGCCCGCCCGGAACTCGACGAGCGGATCGCGCGGCGGGTGGACCGGATGTGGGACGACGGCCTCGTGGACGAGGTCCGCGCGCTTGAGGCCCGCGGGCTGCGTGACGGAATCACCGCTTCCAGGGCGCTGGGCTACCAGCAGGTGCTCGCCGCGCTGGCGGGGGAGTGCACCGAGGACGAGGCCAGGGCCGAGACCGTGCGGGCCACGAAGCGCTTCGCCCGCCGCCAGGACTCGTGGTTCCGCCGGGACCCGCGCGTGCACTGGCTCAGCGGCGCCGCCGCCGACCGGGAAGAACTCCCCGGACTCGCGCAGTCGTTGGTCGAACGAGCGGTCACAGCCTGATCACGTGATGGCATCGGGACGCCCCGCGCGCCCGTTCGGGGGTCGGCGACGTGCCATCATCAAACTCCAGCCGGTGACGCCACCGGCGGTGAACGCGGCGTACGAAGTCCTAAGTGGGGAGGGCGCGTGGCGATGGAGGCCGGCCCTCGTGACACCGGGCGGGACGACACCCGGCGAGAAGCGGACCCGACTGTTCTGGGCGGCTCCGGCGGCCCCGGCGGTCCCGGTGGGCTCAGCAGCCCCGGTGGGCTCAGCAGCTCCGGTGGCCCCGGCGGCCCGGACGCGGTCGCCGGCCCGGACGCCCCCGACGGGCTCGGGCTGCCCGCCGACCCCGCGCGCCTGACCCCCGACGGCCCGGACGCCCCGGAGTCCGCGGCGGTCGCGGCCGGTGCCGAGTTCGAGGTCGAGCTCCGTCCGCAGCGCCGCCTGCGGCTGTGGCAGATCGCCCCCATCGTGATGCTCGCCGCCTCCGGTTCGCTGATGTTCGCCTTCCCGCTCGCCTTCGAGTTCGGTGACGGCGGAGCCGTCGTCGCCATGCTCGGCTTCCTCATCAGCTGCTGCGCCGCCGGCTGGGGCATGATGGCGGCGCGCCGCGTCGGCTACACCTGGCCCGGCCTCCCGGCCCGCGGGAGCGGTCGCCGCCCCGACTGGCGCATCGCCGCGCTCTACGCCCTGACGGCCGCCGCGCTCGTGGCCCTCGCCGTCTACCGGGTCGCCCGGCTGCGCTGAGGCGCCCGCTCCCGGGCCGCGGGCGCGCCCAGCCCGGCCGGGCTGAGGCGCCCGCGGCCCGGGAGCCCCGTACGACCGACCGGTGGACCGCTCCGGCCCGCTGAGCAGGGCCTGGCTACGATGGGCGGGTGACGCAGACCAGCCTCTCCTTCCTCAAGGGCCACGGCACCGAGAACGACTTCGTGATCGTCCCGGACCCGGACAACGCCGTCGAGCTGCCCGCCTCCGCCGTCGCGAAGCTGTGCGACCGGCGCGCCGGCATCGGCGCGGACGGCGTGCTGCACGTCGTACGCTCCGCCGCGCACCCCGAGGCGGCGCACCTGGCCGACGAGGCCGAGTGGTTCATGGACTACCGCAACAGCGACGGCTCCGTGGCGGAGATGTGCGGCAACGGCGTCCGCGTCTTCGCCCGCTACCTCCAGTACGCGGGCCACGTGGAGCCCGGCGACCTCGCGGTCGCCACCCGCGGCGGCGTCAAGCGGGTGCACCTCGACAAGACGGGTGACGTCACCGTGTCGATGGGCCGCGCCGCGTTCCCCGAGGGCGAGGTCAGCGTCAGCGTCGGCGACCGCTCCTGGCCCGCCCGCAACGTGAACATGGGCAACCCGCACGCCGTGGCCTTCGTCGACAGCCTCGACGACGCCGGAGACCTGCTCACCGCCCCGCCCTGCAGCCCGGCCTCCGCCTACCCGACCGGCGTCAACGTCGAGTTCGTCGTCGACCGGGGCCCCCGGCACGTGGCCATGCGCGTCCACGAGCGCGGATCCGGCGAGACCCGCTCCTGCGGCACCGGCGCGTGCGCCGTCGCCGTGGCCGCGATCCGCCGCGACGGGGCCGACCCCGCCGCCACCGGCGAGCCGGCCACGTACACCGTCGACCTCCCCGGCGGGACGCTCGTCATCACCGAGCACCCCGACGGCGCGATCGACATGACCGGACCCGCCGTGATCGTGGCCGCCGGGCAGTTCGACACGGCCTGGCTCACCGAAACGGCTTTCGGCTGAAGCTTCCCTCCAATGGGTGATCCGTTTCACGCTCAGCGAGAGGTGGACTGCGCCACGTGGTGGGGTCGGTAACATCAGGCACCGGCCCTGAGGGCTCACCCACGCCCACCACCGCCGGTCGAAGCCGCCGGAGGTGCCCATGAGTGCAGAGGCCACGAACCCCGAAGCACATCCCGACGTGCGCCCCGAGCTCAGCAGACGGGGCCGGACCAGGCTCGATCTGCGCCGGCTCGGGCGCGCCGCGCTGCTCGGCCCGACGTCCCGCGACCGACTTCCGGACGCGATCGGGCACGTGGCCGAGGCGCACCGCGCCCACCATCCGGACGCGGACCTGTCCGTCCTGCGGCGGGCCTACCTCCTCGCGGAGACCTCGCACCGGGGCCAGATGCGCAAGAGCGGTGAGCCGTACATCACACATCCGCTCGCCGTCACCCTGATTCTCGCCGAACTGGGCGCCGAGACCACCACCTTGACGGCCTCGCTCCTCCACGACACCGTCGAGGACACGGACGTGACCCTCGATCAGGTCCGCGAGGAGTTCGGCGACGAGGTCTGCTTCATCGTCGACGGCGTCACCAAGGTCGAGAAGATCGACTACGGCGCCGCCGCCGAACCCGAGACCTTCCGCAAGATGCTCGTCGCCACCGGCAACGACGTCCGCGTGATGTCCATCAAACTCGCCGACCGGCTGCACAACATGCGCACCCTCGGTGTCATGCGCCCCGAGAAACAGGAGCGCATCGCCAAAGTCACCCGGGACGTGCTCATCCCGCTCGCCGAACGCCTCGGCGTGCAGGCCCTCAAGACGGAGCTGGAAGACCTCGTCTTCGCGATCCTGCACCCCGAGGAGTACGAGAGCACCCGCGCCCTCATCGCCGCCCACGCCGGGGACCGCGACCCGCTGCCCGCCGTCGCCGACGCCGTACGGGGCGTCCTGCGCGAGGCCGGCATCGCCGCCGAGGTCCAGGTCCGCCCCCGCCACTTCGTGTCCGTGCACCGCATCTCCCTCAAGCGCGGCGAACTGCGCGGCTCCGACTTCGGCCGGATTCTCGTCCTGGTCGGTGAGAACGCCGACTGCTACGGGGTACTGGGCGAGCTGCACACCTGCTTCACCCCGGTCGTCTCCGAGTTCAAGGACTTCATCGCCGTCCCCAAGTTCAACCTCTACCAGTCGCTGCACACCGCCGTGGCCACCCCCGAGGGGTACGTCGCCGAGGTCATCGTCCGGACCCGGCAGATGCACCGCGTCGCGGAGGCCGGGGTCGTGGCGCTCGGCAACCCGTACGCCGCCGCGGCGCCGGACGCGGCGGCGGACCCGTACGAGGAACGGGTGGACCCGACGCGCCCCGGCTGGCTGTCGCGGCTGCTGGACTGGCAGCAGTCCGCTCCTGATCCCGACACCTTCTGGAGCGTCCTGCGCGCCGAGCTCGCGCAGGACCGCGAGATCACCGTCTTCCGGGCGGACGGGGGCACCCTGGGCCTGCCCGCCGGAGCCAGCTGCATCGACGCCGCCTACGCGCAGCACGGCGAAGCCGCCCACGGCTGTATCGGCGCCCGGGTCAACGGGCGCCTCACCTCCCTGTCGTCCGTCCTGGCCGACGGGGACACCGTGCAGCTCCTGCTCGCCCAGGACGCCTCCTCGGGACCCGCCGTCGAGTGGCTGGACCACGCGCGGACCCCGGCCGCCCGGATCGCCATCAGCAGTTGGCTGGACACCCACCCCGACCGGGCGGCGGCCACCACCACGGCCGCGCGGGCGCCGCTGTCCGTGGTCGGGGCCCGCGGCGGCGGGGGCAACGCCGTCGCCGACCTGCCGGACGCCGCCGTGCGGCTGGCGGGGTGCTGTACGCCCGTCCCGCCGGACGCGGTCGCCGGATTCGTGGTCCGGGGCGGAACCGTCACCGTGCACCGGGTCCAGTGCGAGGCCGTGGACCGCATGCGCGCGGTGGGCCGCACCTCCGTCACCGTGCACTGGCGGGCCACGGCGGACTGCCGCGTCTCCCTGGTCGCCGAATCGTTCGGCCGGCCCCATCTGCTGGCCGACCTGACCGAGGCCATCGCCCGCGAGGGGGTCGAGGTCGTGTCCGCGACCGTGGAGGCCCCGGTGGAGCAGCGGGTCCGGCACAGCTACACGCTCCAGCTGCCGGACGCGGCGGGACTGCCGGCGCTGATGCGGGCGATGCGCGACGTGCCCGGCGTGTACGACGTCAGCCGGGCCTGAGGCCCGGGGCGCCCGACGCGAGGCGCCAAACGCGGGGCGCCGGTACGGACCGCCCGAGCGCTCGGGCGCCTACGCCGCAAGGACGCCGGGTCAACGCCGGAGGACCCCGTTCGAGTGGCCCCGGCGCGCGCCGTGCGCGGCGGCGCGGCCCGCGCTGGTAAGCGATGGTGGATGCAGCTCACCTCCCCCCGCCTGCGCGCCGCCCTGCTCGCGACGGCCTCCCTCACCCTCGTCGCCGCCGTACTGCCGCCGCCGCAGCCCCTGGGCATCGGAGACCGTCTCTTCCCCGAGCTCGGCAATCCCGGCTACGACGTCCTCGCGTACGACCTCTCCTTTACGTACAAGGACAACCGGACGCCGCTCCAGGCGGTCACCGTCATCGACGCCCGCACCCTGCGCCCGCTGGAGCGCGTCAACCTCGACTTCACCCACGGCACCGTGGCCTCCGCCGAGGTCAACGGCCGGCCGGCGCGGTTCGAGAGCGCGGGGGAGGACCTCGTACTGACCCCCGAGCGCGCGATCCCTGAAGGATCCCCGCTGCGCATCACGGTCCGGCACACCAGCGACCCGCGCGGACGCGGCGACGGCGGCTGGGTGCCCACCGAGGACGGCCTGGCCATGGCCAACCAGGCGGACGCCGCCCACCGCGTCTTCCCCTGCAACGACCACCCGGCCGACAAGGCGTTCTTCACCTTCCGGATCACCGCCCCGGCCGGGCTCACGGCCGTCACCAACGGGGTCCCGGCGGCGCTCCCGGCCCCCCGTACGGCCGCCGGGACCACCTGGACGTACCGGACCCTGCACCCGATGGCCACCGAGCTGGCCCAGGTCTCCATCGGCCGCTCTGCCGTGGTCCACGGCACCGGCCCGCACGGCCTGCCCCTGCGCGACGTGGTGCCCGCGGCGGACCGCAAGCGGCTGGAACCCTGGCTGCGCAAGACCGCCGGGCACGTCGCGTGGATGGAGGAGCGGGTCGGCCGCTACCCCTTCGAGAACTACGGAGTGCTGATCGCTCGGGCGACCACCGGGTTCGAGCTGGAGACGCAGACCCTCTCGCTCTTCGAGCACAGCCTGTTCTCGGGGGAGGGCTATCCCGAGTGGTACGTCGAGTCCGTGATGGTGCACGAGCTCGCCCACCAGTGGTTCGGCGACAGCGTCTCCCCCCGCACCTGGTCCGACCTGTGGCTCAACGAGGGCCACGCCACCTGGTACGAGGCCCTCTACGCCGACGGGCTCGGCAAGTACTCCCTGGAGCGGCGGATGCGCGAGGCGTACCAGCGCTCCGACCAGTGGCGGGCTGCGGGCGGCCCCCCGGCCGCCCCGAAGGCCGCCGCGCCCGGCGAGAAGATCGGGCTGTTCAGGCCGGTGGTCTACGACGGCGCCGCCCTGGTCCTGTACGCCCTGCGCCAGGAGATCGGGGCCGAGGCCTTCGACCGGATCCAGCGGCGCTGGGTGACGGAGCACCGCGACGGCGTCGCCGGCACCGACGACTTCGTCCGCCTGGCCTCCCAGGAGGCGGGGCGCGACCTCAAGGCCTTCCTTGAGCCCTGGCTGTACGGGAAGACGACCCCCGCGATGCCCGGGCACCCGGAGTGGGGCGGCCCGGCCGCCGCCCCGGCCCCCGCGCGGAAGGCCGGATGAGGGCCCGAGGGACGGGGAAAAGGGTGTGACGGGCCGGGAACGGGCATGTCACCATCGACAGGCCCGTTCGGGGAATCCCCCGGCGGTGTGACACGTTGGACGTGACAGCGTGCCGGGTGTATCCACCGGCACCGTGGCGCCCGGTGCCACCGGCCGCCGCGGCCCCATACGAATCGATGTAAGGATCCAATGACCTCCTCTTCTTCCCCTTCCCAGGACGCGCGGGACGCACAGGACGTGCCGGACTCGCCGAGCTTCACCGAGAGCCTTCGGGCCGATGCCCTGATGGAAGAGGACGTCGCCTGGAGCCACGAGATCGACGGAGACCGGGACGGCGAGCAGTTCGAGCGCTCCGAGCGCGCGGCCCTGCGCCGCGTGGCCAACCTCTCCACCGAGCTCGAAGACGTCACCGAGGTCGAGTACCGGCAGCTCCGCCTGGAGCGCGTCGTCCTCGTCGGTGTCTGGACCTCCGGCACGGTGACCGACGCGGAGAACTCCCTCGCGGAGCTCGCCGCCCTCGCCGAGACGGCGGGTGCCCTCGTACTCGACGGCGTGATCCAGCGCCGGGACAAGCCCGACCCGGCCACCTTCATCGGTTCCGGCAAGGCGCGGGAACTGCGCGACATCGTCATGGAGAGCGGGGCGGACACCGTCGTCTGCGACGGCGAGCTCAGCCCCGGCCAGCTCATCGCCCTTGAGGACGTCGTCAAGGTCAAGGTGGTCGACCGGACCGCCCTGATCCTCGACATCTTCGCCCAGCACGCCAAGTCCCGAGAGGGCAAGGCCCAGGTCGCGCTCGCGCAGATGCAGTACATGCTGCCGCGACTGCGCGGCTGGGGTGCCTCGCTGTCCCGGCAGATGGGCGGCGGCGGCGGTGGCGGTATGGCCACCCGAGGCCCCGGTGAGACCAAGATCGAGACGGACCGGCGCCGGATCCGCGAGAAGATGGCGAAGATGCGCCGGGAGATCGCGGACATGAAGACCGGCCGCGACATCAAGCGGCAGGAACGACGCCGCAACAAGGTCCCCTCGGTCGCCATCGCCGGCTACACCAACGCCGGGAAGTCCTCGCTGCTCAACCGCCTCACGGGCGCGGGCGTCCTGGTGGAGAACGCACTGTTCGCCACCCTCGACCCGACCGTGCGCCGGGCCGAGACGCCGAGCGGCCGGGTCTACACCCTGGCCGACACCGTCGGCTTCGTCCGGCACCTGCCCCACCACCTCGTCGAGGCGTTCCGCTCCACGATGGAGGAGGTCGGCGACTCCGACCTCATCCTGCACATCGTGGACGGCTCGCACCCGGCGCCGGAGGAGCAGCTGGCGGCGGTCCGCGAGGTCATCCGCGAGGTCGGCGCGGTCAACGTGCCCGAGATCGTGGTGATCAACAAGGCGGACGCGGCGGACCCGCTCGTCCTGCAGCGGCTGCTGCGGATCGAGCGGCACTCCATCGCCGTCTCGGCACGCACCGGCATGGGCATCGAGGAACTCCTCGCGCTCATCGACTCCGAGCTGCCGAGGCCCGAGGTCGAGGTGGAGGCCCTGGTGCCGTACACGCTCGGCTCGCTGATCGCCAAGGCGCACGCCGAGGGCGAGGTGATCTCCGAGGAGCACACCGCGGAGGGCACCCTGCTCAAGGCCCGGGTCCACCAGGAGCTCGCGGCGGACCTGGCTCCGTACGCGCTCGCCAAGCGCTGACGCGCCCGCCGCCCGCCCACTGCCGGCGGCGGACGCAGCACACGACTGGGGCCCCCGCACCTGCGGGGGCCCCAGTCGTGCGCCGTCGGGGCGGAGCCGGAGCCGCCGGCCCGCCTCGGCGACTACTTGAACTTGCCGCTGACGGCGTCGAAGATGCCCTTCGCCTCCGGACCCAGCCGGGGCCCGGCCAGCCAGCCCGCCTTGGCCGGGCCGATCGAGGTGTTCGACACCAGCGCCGGCTTGCCGTCGGCACCCGCCGCGACCCAGCCACCGCCCGAGGAACCGCCGGTCATGGTGCAGCCGATGCGGTACATCACCGGGTCGTTCGCACTGAGCGACAGCCGGCCCGGCCTGTCGGCGCACTGGTACGCCTTCTGCCCGTCGAACGGGGCCGCCGCCGGGTAGCCCGTCGCCGTGATCTTCGCGACCTTCGGGACAGCGGCGCCGTTGAACTCCACCGGGAGCGCCGAACCGACCGTCTCCTCCAGGGACTTGCTGCCACCGCCCTCGGGAGCCACGTGCAGCACCGCGAAGTCGTACGGGGCACCCGCGCCGCCGGTGGGACCACCCGTGGCGATCCACTGGTCGGAGGTCTGCGCCCAGTCGCTCCACCACACGCCGTACGGGGCGACCTGGTCGCGGGGGGCACCCTTGAGCTGCGCGGCGGGCTTGCCCGCGTTGTTGTACGACGGGACGAAGGCGATGTTGCGGTACCAGCCGCCGGACTTGCCCGCGTGCACGCAGTGCCCGGCCGTCCACACCATGTTGGACTTGCCGGGGCGGGCCGGGTCCTTGACCACGGTCGCCGAGCAGACCATCGAGCCCTCGGGCCCGTCGAAGAAGACCTTGCCGGCCTCCGGCACGCTGCCGTGGTACGGCGCGCTCACCGGCTTGGCGGCTATCGCCGCGGGGGCGGGGTCGGTGACGCCCTGGTCCCTGCCCGCGTCGGGGTCGACGACCGGGCGCTGCGGCTGCTCGGCGTCACGCATCCGGTCCGGGTCCCACAGGCCCTCGATGACCGGGTTGACGTAGTCCCCGGCCTCGCGGAGCCAGTCCTCCCTCTTCCAGTCCTTCCACGCGCCGCCCCGCCACTTCTCCAGGTCGATGCCGTGCTCCTTGAGCTTGTCCTTGAGCTGGTCCGGGATCTTGATCCCGTCCACCCCGGACGGGAGGCTCGCCGCCACGGTCGGCTTGGCGTCGCCGCCGGCCTCCCCGTCGCCGGGGCCGCAGGCCGCGGCGGTCAGCGCGAGCGCGGCCGCGCACAGGAGCGCGGTGACCGGTCGGTTCGGTCGCATGTCGTTCGTCCCCCTGGTGGATTCGAGGCATGGAGTGCAGCTCACCACTATGCCGCTGCCGCCGAGGACGACACAGGCCGGGGCGGCGGTTCCGGGCTCAGGGCCCTTGCGGCACAAGGATCTTGGAGTCACCCGTGATCCCCCGCCGTCACCGTCGTTGGTACGTACGGGGGATGGGGGAGCAGTGTGCGTGTTCGAGGCGCGATCGGGAAGAGCGCAGCAGACCGTGGGGCGAATCGTGCGGGAGGTCCGACACTCGTGGCTTTGACCGAGCCGGCGGAGGTTGCCGCTGCTTCTGCCGCTGTTGAGGACGCTGCCGGTGGGGGTGCCGGTGCCGGCGGTGGCCCCGCTGCGGCCGCGGGCTCCGCGGGCTCCGTGCGCGACGGCATCCTGCGCCGCCAGGCACAACGGGAGTCCGGCGCGCGGACGTACGCGCGATCGCTGCCCATCGTGCCGGTGCGGGCGCGGGGGTTGACCATCGAGGGCGCCGACGGGCGGCGCTACCTCGACTGCCTCTCCGGCGCCGGCACCCTCGCCCTCGGCCACAACCACCCGGTGGTGCTCGAAGCCATCAGGGGAGTGCTCGACTCGGGGGCCCCGCTGCACGTCCTCGACCTCGCGACCCCGGTCAAGGACGCCTTCACCACCGAGCTGTTCACGAACCTGCCGCCCGCTCTGGCGGCCGACGCCCGCATCCAGTTCTGCGGGCCCGCCGGGACGGACGCCGTCGAAGCCGCCCTCAAGCTCGTCCGCACCGCCACCGGGCGGCACGGGCTGCTCGCCTTCACCGGGGCGTACCACGGCATGACCGCCGGTGCCCTCGGCGCCTCGGGCGGCGCACCCGACGTGCGCGTGACCCGGCTGCCGTACCCCCGGGACCACGGCTGCCCATTCGGCGTCGGCGGGGCGGAAGGCGCCGAACTCGGCGCCAGGTGGACGGAGAACCTGCTGGACGACCCCAAGGGCGGCGTGCCCGCACCCGCCGGGATGATCCTCGAACCCGTGCAGGGGGAGGGCGGGGTCGTGCCGGCCCCCGACGCCTGGCTGCGCCGGATGCGGGAGATCACCGAGGCGCGCGGGATCCCGCTCATCGCCGACGAGGTGCAGACGGGAGTCGGCCGCACCGGGGCGTTCTGGGGGGTCGACCACGCCGGCGTGGTGCCCGACGTGATGGTCCTGTCCAAGGCCATCGGCGGCAGCCTGCCGCTCGCGGTGATCGTGTACCGGGCCGGTCTCGACGCCTGGGCCCCGGGCGCCCACGCCGGTACCTTCCGCGGCAACCAGCTGGCGATGGCGGCGGGCACCGCCACGCTCGCCTTCGTACGGAAGAACGGGCTGGCGGAACGCGCCGCCGTACTGGGCGAGCGGATGCTGACGGCCCTGCGGGCCCTGGCCCGGGACCACCCGTGCGTCGGCGACGTACGGGGCCGGGGCCTCATGCTCGGCGTCGAACTCGCCGCCCCGGACACCGGCGCCGCCGCCCCGGCCCTCGCCGCGGCCGTCCGCCAGGAGTGCCTGGACCGGGGGCTGATCGTCGAACTCGGCGGCCGCCACTCCGCCGTGGTGCGCCTGCTGCCCCCGCTGACCCTGACCGACGAGCAGGCCCTCGCGGTACTCGACCGCCTGGCCGACGCCATCCCGGCCGCCGCCCGCAGCCTCCCCTGACCCGCATCCCGAAGGACCCGCGATGCCCGACCCCCACCCCACCCCCACCCCACCCCGGGCCACCCCCTTCGCGGCCACCCCGCCCG